>JBOGOY010000135.1:0-7979 GCA_050748185.1 Pyrinomonadaceae bacterium | reverse complement strand
GGCTTGGAGCGCATCGGCGGCTTCGGGGGCAAGGCCGACCGCCTGAACCGCTACAACATCTACCTGGGCGATCCCGGCAAGTTTGAAACAGACCTCGCGCGCTACCGCAACGCCAGCACGGGCAGCGTGCGCGATGTGGTCAACAAGTGGCTCAACACGCGCAACCGACTGCTCGTCCGCTTCCATCCCGAAACTTCGAGCCGGGAGACGCAGGCGGCGCTCGACCGCTCCAAGCCGCCGGCCATCGGCGCGGACAAACCTTTCGCCGCGCCCGAAGTCAAAACCGCGAAGCTGGAAAATGGATTGGAGATTTTCGTCGTCGAGCGCAGGGATGTGCCGAAGGTCGCCGTGACGCTGGCGACCAGAGCAGGCACGGTGGCCGACCCGGCGGGTAAAGAGGGCGTGGCGCACCTGACCGCCACCACCATCGAACTGGGGACCAAGACGAAAAACGCGCTCGCCATCGAAGACGCGCTGGGCGATCTCGGCACGTCGCTCTCGGCTTCAGCCGCGCGCGAATCGTCGCAACTCTCGTTGCAGACGCTCAAGCGCAATCTGGCTCCGGCGATGTCGATCTTCGCCGACGTGGCGCGCCATCCCGTGTTTCCCGAAACGGAGTTGGCGCGCGAAAAGAAACTCCACCTCGACCGCCTCGCGCAAGAGGCGAGGAACCCGAATGCGCTCGCCGCGCGCATCGGCGACATGCTCCTCTTTGGTCCCACACACCCTTACGGCCGCCCGCGCACGGGGCTGCCCGGCACAGTTGAGCCAATCACGCGCGCCGACCTCGCACGTTTTCACGAAACCTACTGGAAGCCCGGCGGCTCGGCTCTGATCTTCGCCGGCGACATCACGCTCGCCGAGGCGACGGAACTCGCGCGGCAACATTTCGGTTCGTGGTCGGGCGGCGCTCCGCCCGTCGTCGCCATCCCCGCGCCGCAGCCGGTCGGGTTCGGCAAAGTCTTTCTCGTGGATCGGCAGGACGCCGCGCAAACGGTCGTCGCGCAACTGCTCACGGCCCCGCCGCGCAACGCCGAAGACTACTACGCCTTCAATCTCGCCGACGCCGTGTGGGGCGGCGCCGCCGGGTCACGCCTCAACCTGAACCTGCGCGAAAACAAGGGCTACTCCTACGGCGTCTTCTCCTTTCCGAGTTTCTACACGAAGACCGGCGCGTGGGTCGCTTCGGGCGGCGTGCAGACGAACAAGACCAAAGAATCACTCGTCGAGTTCGCATCCGAGTTGAAAAATATCTCCGGCCAGAAACCGATCACAGTGGAAGAACTCTCGGATGCCAAAGCCAACCGCGTTCGCAGCTACGCGCAGCAGTTCGAGTCGGTCGGCCAACTCGTCGGGCAGATCGCCCAACTCTGGACGCTCGGCTTGCCGGTGACGGAACTGCAACGCTTCACGGACGAGACGCGCACCATGACGCTCGCGGCCGTCAACCAAGCCGCGCAACGTTACGCCGTCCCCGGCAAGGCGACGCTCCTGCTTGTCGGTGATCACTCGAAGATCGGCCCCGGCCTCGGCGAGTTGAATCTCGGCGAGATCATCATCCTTGACGTTGAAGGCAAGCCGGTGCGGAAATAATTCGCCCGTTAGCTCTCCGGCTAAATCAAAGCACGCCAGAGAGAGACGCAAGAAAGAGATGATCCACGAATCACACGAAGCAACACGAAGCCGGACACACGAAGTTTGATGCCTTTGTTTCGCGTCGGTTTCGTGTGGTTTCGTGGATCAGCTTTTTGCTTATGTCCCAATCTTGTCAGGACTGATTTAGAGATAGATGATCAAGATCACAAATGAGAAAACTTGTTCGCCTAGCTATCGTCGTTCTCTTTCATGCCGCGCTCTGCACAGCGGCGCGCGGCGACGCTCGTTTTGAAATCTCATATGACAAGGCCATCTGGTCCGGCCCTGTTACCGGCCGGGTCATACTCGTCATCGCGCGGTCGGAGCGGCCAGAGCCGCGCTTGCAGATAGGACCAAACACGACTCCCGTCTTCGGCGTGGATGCCGAAGGTTTGCAACCGGGGCAGACCGTCGTCGTCGATCAAACTACGTTCGGGCATCCGGTCGATAGTCTGTCGCAGTTGCCGGCGGGCGATTACCACGTGCAGGCGATGCTCAACGTCTATACGAGATGCCAGCGGAGCGACGGTCGCACTCTCTGGGTGCATTGGGACATGCGCGGGCGGTTCTTCAACGTCTCGCCCGGCAACCTCTATAGCGATGTTCAGAAAGTCCGTCTTGACCCGACTGCCGGGTACAAGGTCAACCTCCTGCTCAAACACGTCATCCCGCCTGACGATCCGCCAAAAGATACCAAATGGATCAAGCGCGTCCAGATCAAGAGCGAGTTGTTGAGCAAGTTCTGGGGCGTGCCCGTCTATCTCAGCGCGACCGTCATTTTGCCGAAAGGCTACGACGAGCGCGCGGATGTTCGCTATCCGGTGGTCTATGCTCAAGGGTATATCGGCAACCCTGCTTTCTATTTCAACGAAGACCCGAACAGCGCGAAGCAGCAGGAAGGCTTGAGAGCCTCGTCCAATGTCCAACCCGGATACGAGTTCTTTCAAGAATGGACTTCGGACAAATTCCCGCGCTTCCTGCTCGTCACGTTCGTCGAGCCTTCCCCGTTTTTCCCTGACGGGTACGGAGTGAACTCGGCCAACAATGGGCCGTATGGCGATGCCGTCACTCAAGAGTTAATCCCGGCGGTCGAAAAACTGTTCCGCGCGATTGGCAAGCCGCATGCCCGTTTGTTGGAAGGCGCATCCACGGGCGGGTGGGGGTCGTTGTCGCTTCAGTTGAAGTATCCGGATTTCTTTGGCGGCGCATGGGTCTTCAATCCTGATCCGATAGATTTTCGACGCTACCTGCTGGTGAACATCTACGAGGATGAGAACGCTTTCACCGCGCCCGGTCGTTCATGGATTCCGGCGGAAAGACCGATGCGCCGCTCAGTGGAAGGACAAGTCAATCTCACCGTCAGGCAGGTGAGCCAGTTCGAGGCGGTGCTGGGGAGCAAAGGCAGGTCCGGGTTTCAATTCAATGCTTGGGAAGCGATTTATGGCCCCGTCGGCGCGGACGGCTATCCGCGCCCGCTGTGGGATCAGCGCACGGGAAAGATAGACCGCGAAGTCGCGTTGTACATGCGCGACAACGGTTATGATCTACGCCACTACGCCGAGAAGAACTGGGCGACGCTGGGGCCGAAGCTCGCGGGCAAGCTGCACTTCATCGCCGGAGACATGGATAATTTCTATTTGAATCTCGCGGTCTATCTGTTTGAAGACTTCACGAAGAAGGCGGCGAATCCGAAGAGCGACGCGACTTTTGCATACGGGCGTCCCCTGAAAGGGCACTCGTGGCACGCCAAGAACTTCGCCGACATGATGCGCGACATGGCCGAGCAGGTTAAAAGGAACACGCCGACGGGCGATAATCGAGCTTGGTCGGAGTATTAAATTCGAGAAGTCAGTGATCAGTTGTCAGGTGTTCCATTTGGGTGAGCCTCTGACAGCAAACAACCAGCCACTGACCACTGACCACTGACCACTCACGGAGGTTATCTTCATGGATACCAAACTGCAAAGGGACGTGCGGTTCTTGAAGGCTTATTCCATTCTCATCACTTTGCTCTTGGGAGTGATTGCTTTCTCGACTATCGGTCAGGCAACTCAGAAGAACAAGTTTGAAGAGATAGATGTCGAGCGCATCAACATCGTCGAAAAGGACGGCAAGTTAAAGATGGTCATTGCCAACGGCGAGCGCCAGCACCCCGGCATCATTGACGGGAAGATGCTGTCGCGGAAACGGCCGCCGGGAATGCTTTTCTTCAACGAGCAGGGCGATGAATGCGGCGGTTTGAGTTTTAATGGCGATCAAAAAGACGGCAAGGGAAACGCGAGCGCGCTGCTGGCTTTCGATAGGTTCCGGCAGGATCAGACCGTCGCCATCCAGTACGGGGAAAACAACGGGAAGTATTACGCCGGCCTGCGAGTTTGGGATCGGCCGGAGACTTCGCTGGGGCCGGTGATTGAGAAACTGACCGAGATAGAGAAAATGAAAGAGGGGCCGGAAAAGAAGGCGGCCATGGAAAAGCTCATCGAAATGGCGGGCGGCGCGGCGGAGCGCGTCATGGTTGGCAGAGATCGTGAGCAGGCGGCGGTGGTTCGGCTCTCCGACGCGAAAGGCAAACCGCGACTTAAGCTTTCGGTGGATGTGGCCGGCTTGCCCAAACTCGAGTTTTTAGATGAAACCGGCAAGGTGACGTACAGCTTGCCGCAAGCTAGTGAGGCCGACAAGAAGTAAATCGAAAGAAGCGACATCCATAACGCGCTCGCCTTGTGGCGGGGACCAATGGATGAATTGCTCCCGCCGCCGCCGCCCGACGGGCTTGGAAGACAAAATAGACCTCTGGCAAAAGTGATGATTGCTCATGTCTGATACCGCGTAGCGGGAGGGCAGGTCAGTAGCGCAAAGCGGTACTGACTAACACAAGCGCCTTCTTCACCACGTCCTCTGGTTCTAGGAATTGCGTGTGTTGGGCGGCAAGCAGGTCAGTAGCGCCTGCGGTACTGACACAACAATCACCAATCGCATCAGCTCGAATGACTCAGGCGGCGACCCACCCCGCCCCGCCGGCTGCCCGTCGCCGGCCAAAATGGAATCTTTGATGTTCCTGAGGGCCATCGGATCGACGCGGTCGAAGTCGTTAAAAATCGCCCATCCCTTTCCAACTCCTTGTAAGCCTTCCGCACGGTCTCGAAATCTTCATTAATGTGGCCTCTCTCAGACTCGACTTTATCCAATTTGGTAAGGCGGCAAGGGGCGTGGAATGTGGCTTTATTTCCGCCACTTCCGCATTAGGCCATGTCAGCTTGAAGGGCAGACATCACGAAATTCTTCGACGTGACCCTGACCTTACATCCCTCGACCCAGAGGAGAAGGGTCAACATGGATAAAGTCGAGGTTAAATGACTTCGACATAAAAAATATAAAAATCAGTCATTAAAGAGTGACGCGCATCATACATAGTCTTAATCCTGCGCTTCATTATAGAGACTACGCACGGCAGCTATTGCTTCGCCGATCGTGAGCCCTGCATGGATCCGCCGGATTCAAGCTTTTACATGAGTTTCAAAGCTTCAGATCAAACCTGAAAGGTTTCGAGATGAATGAGTACCCATTAGTTGAACGGCACTGAATCTCATAACGAGCCTGTTAAGTTCGCCGCCGCGCCCGATCTGGTGTGCCTTTCGCACCTGCGCTGGGACTTTGTTTATCAGCGGCCGCAGCACTTGTTGAGCCGCTTCGCGCGGGGACGAAGAGTCTTTTTCGTCGAAGAGCCGATCTTCGATGATGACGCCACGCCGCGACTCGACGTGGGCCGCCGCGAAGATGGCCTGCACGTCGTCGTGCCGCGCCTGCCGCATGGGCTCGATCAGCAGGCGGCGGAAAACGCGCAAAGCGAACTGCTCGATCAGTTGTTTGCCGAGCAGCGCATCGGCGCACACGTCATGTGGTACTACACGCCGATGGCGCTCGGGTGGACGCGGCGTTTGCCCTCGCGCCCGCTCGCGATCATCTACGACTGCATGGACGAACTGTCCGCGTTCAAGAACGCGCCGCCGATCTTGCGCGAGCGCGAGGAAGAGTTGTTCGCCCTCGCCGATCTCGTCTTCACCGGCGGACAGAGCCTTTACGAGTCGAAGCGCGAACGCCACCCGCGCGTCTACTGCTTTCCTTCAAGCATCGACGCCGCGCACTTCGGGCAAGCCCGCGCCGCGCAGGACGACCCCGAAGATCAGGCCAACATTCCGCGCCCGCGCTTAGGCTTCTTCGGCGTGGTGGACGAGCGAATGGACCTTGCTTTGCTCGACGCAGTGGCTGGCGAACGGCCTGAGTGGCATTTCGTCGTCATTGGTCCCGTCGTGAAGATCGATCCGGCTGAATTGCCGCGCCGCGCCAACATCCACTACCTCGGCGGCAAAGACTACAAAGAGTTGCCGCGCTACCTCGCCGGCTGGGACGCGGCGCTGCTGCCGTTTGCGCGCAACGAGTCCACGCGCTTCATCAGCCCGACGAAGACGCCCGAGTACCTCGCCGCCGGCCGCCCCGTCGTCTCGACTTCGATTCGCGACGTGGTGCGCCCTTACGGCGAAATGAATCTGGTCCACATCGCCGACGCGCCCGCGGAGTTCGTCGCGGCTACCGAGCGCGCGCTCGCGCAGCGCGACGACGACGAGTGGCTCCGCGCGGTAGACGCGCTCCTCGCGCAGACCTCTTGGGATCGCACTTGGGACGAGATGAACGAATTGATCGATCAAGTGGCCGAAGGCCGTCGTGCTCACTCTGCGGCCGGCGAGGGCGGCGAAAAAGAATCGCCGCAGCGAGACTCGTTCACGTCCACCTCGGTGCCGGGCGCGGCGTGAAAGTTGCTCGTAAGGCGAGTTAGTTCCGATCTGCGTAGTGTTTAAGAACGTGTCGCGCGTGAGTGCGCGCAAAAGCGCAAAACACGGTGTCCTGATCTGCGTCGCGTCTATCAACAATCTGTCGGGAGGATAAATAAATGTTTGATTATTTAATTGTCGGGGCCGGGTTCGCCGGCAGCGTTTTGGCCGAACGGCTGGCGAACGGCTCGGATAAGAAAGTCCTGATCTGCGACAAGCGGCCGCACATCGGCGGCAACGCCTACGATCATTACAACGACGACGGTATCCTCGTCCATAAGTACGGCCCGCACATTTTTCACACCAATTCGCGCGAGGTCTTCGAGTACCTCTCGCGCTTTACCGAGTGGCGCTCGTACCAGCACCGCGTGCAGGCCTGCGTGGACGGCCAACTGGTCCCCATGCCGATCAATCTCGACACGATCAACAAGCTCTACGGCCTGAGCCTGACCTCATTCGAAGTCGAGGAATTCTTCAGCAAAGTGGCCGAGCCGTGCGAGCAGGTCCGCACGTCCGAAGACGTGGTGGTCAGCAAGGTGGGCCGGGAACTGTACGAGAAGTTCTTCCGCAACTACACGCGCAAGCAGTGGGGCTTGGACCCCTCGGAGTTGGACGCCTCGGTCACGTCGCGTGTGCCGACGCGCACTAACCGCGACGACCGCTACTTCACCGACACCTATCAGGCGATGCCACTGCACGGCTTCACGCGGATGTTCGAGCGGATGCTCGACTCGCCGAACATCAAGATCATGCTCAACTGCGACTACCGCGAGATCGTGCGCGACATCCCGTTCCGCGAGATGATTTACACCGGGCCGGTGGACTCATACTTCGACTACCGTTACGGCAAACTCCCGTACCGTTCGCTCGAATTCAAGCACGAGACGCATCACACGGAAACGTTTCAGCCCGCGCCGGTCGTCAACTACCCGAACGAACACCTCTACACGAGGATCACGGAGTTCAAGTATCTGACGGGACAGGAGCACAAGCAGACGAGCATCGTGTACGAGTTCCCGCGGGCCGAGGGCGACCCCTACTACCCGGTGCCGCGCAAGGAGAACGCGGATCTCTACGCGAAGTACAAGGCTCTGGCGGACCAAACGCCGGGCGTCCACTTCGTCGGGCGGCTGGCGACCTACAAGTACTACAACATGGATCAGATCGTCGCGCAGGCCCTGAGCGTTTACGGCAAGGTGAGCGGAGCCACGAAGCGTGCGGACGCGGTGGCGATGCCGTTCGTAGCTAAGGCGGCCGTCGGGGCCGCCGCGGCCACCGGACATAACGGCAATGGCAACGGCAATGGCAACGGCCATTTCAAACACACGACCGCGCTGACACTCACGACGCGCTGAAAGCAGGGGTCAAGAAGGGCAGGGGCCAGAGATCAGTGGGAGCAAATTTTTGCTGGCCTCTGGCCTCCGGCCTCTGCTCTTCACTGATTGATTATGTTTGAGCACGTCAACCAAGAGACCGACCGGAAGCCGACGCCGGTCGAGTTGTGGGCCGGAGTCGAAT
>JBOGOY010000134.1:0-8012 GCA_050748185.1 Pyrinomonadaceae bacterium | reverse complement strand
ATTTAGGCCCGGGTTACGAGTCAATGCCCGTAAGGGTCATAAGTGTCACAACTAGTTCTGTGAAAGGCGTCAAAATCAGCAAGGTCGGGATTCTAAACCAAACTCCTAAAACATTAGTGGGTGTGCGGTTTAAGTGGGAACTGTCCACTGAACAATCTCCAGAGAAAATCTTATTATCTGGAGAGACTCCGCTCGTTGGTATTTCCGTTTCGACAGAGGAAAAGAGGGCTGTTGATTTTCCTGTCTTTTCGCTCGGCAAGGTTAGCAAATCGTTGCTCAAGGAAGGTTCGCTGAAGGGTTCCTATCAAGTAGTCGTTGCTGTGACCGAAATCCTTTTTGAAGATGGATCGAGTTGGAAGTGGGGAGATTCTAGCTTTTCAAAGATAAAAGCGAAAACGTCTCCTGCCTCACAATCCGGCTGCGCCTTTCAGAAATGCACGACAATAGGCAAAGGCCGCGATACCATCACACATCTGTGTGATAGTTCTCGCGGTGTTTACATCTATTGCCGCAATGAAGGAACTCAATGCACGAATGTAACTTGTCATTAAGTTTCCTTGACCCGGCGATTGCGGTTAGGTAAATGTCGGGTTCCACCCTTCGGCCGCAGGCTACGAGCACTGGGCCGAGTTGATGTGGCCCGCCGTGCAAGACGCGCTTGACTAAGAGCCGCAGCGCACAGGCTGTCTTTTGCGTGAGGCACAGACGCTACGGCGCGCTTCCTTAAATTCATCTGAAGGCCGCGACTCGACGACGAGCGCGGCCGTCTTTTTTATTGAAGCCCTCTAGTCTTTGGCGTAGTATCCGCGCAGCCTCGGTAAACTCATCGGCGTCGTGCGCCGTTCGACCACGCTCGCGCCGCCGCGTAAATCGTCCCGCGCCGCTCCTCAGAGATTCAAGGAGTCTTCCGCACATGATCGGGCAGACCGTCTCTCATTACCGCGTTCTACGCAAAATCGGCGAGGGCGGGATGGGCGTCGTCTATGAAGCCGAAGACCTGCTGCTCGGCCGCCACGTCGCGATCAAGTTTCTCACGTCGGCACGCCAACACGTGCAATCGCGTGCGCGTTTCCTGCGCGAGGCGCGCGCCGCCTCCGCCTTGAGCGATCCGCACATCGCCGTCGTCTATGACTACGGCGAAGCCGCCGGGCAAGAAGGCGATCCTTACATCGTCATGGAGTTGGTGGACGGGCGCGCGCTGGACCAGTTGCTGCGGGACGAGGGCGGGCCGCTCGCGCCCGCGCGCGCCGCCGGGATCGTCGCGGGGGTCGCAGAGGCTCTGGCCGAGGCGCACCGGCACGGGGTCGTCCATCGCGACATCAAGCCGGCCAACATCGTCGTCGGCGAGCAGGACGCGGTCAAGGTGCTCGACTTTGGGCTGGCCAAGCAGATCAGACGCGAACTGGCCGAGACGGTGAGCGGCGACGCGCCGACGCTGCCCGAAGCGCGCACCGCCTCGAACGTCATCCTCGGGACGCCACAATACCTCTCGCCGGAACAAGCCATGGCGGGCGCGGTCGACGGCCGGAGCGATCTCTTTGCGCTTGGCGCGGTGCTCTACGAGTGCCTCGCGGGCCGCCCGCCTTTCACTGGCGCGAACGTGGTCGAGGTCTGCGCGCAGGTCTTGCACGTCGAGCCGCCGCCGCCCTCCGCCCGCAACCCGCGCGTCACGCCGGAACTAGACCGCATCACGCTTAAAGCGCTCGTTAAAAAGCCCGAGGCGCGTTACCAGACGGCCGACGAGTTGCTCGCGGACTTGCGCGCGGCGCGCACGACGATGTCCGAGTCTTCCGGCGTCGGCCACCTTGCGCCACGTCCGTCAGGCGTCGGCTTGTCGTCCTCGCGCGTAGGTCCGGAGTTGTTCGGCCGCTGGCGTCGTTCGCGCCTCTTCGTACCGACACTGTTGGTGGCCGTCGCCGTCGCGTTGATCGGCGCGTGGCGGGCGGCCCCCGCCGTCTGGATGTCCGGCGCGGGCGGGCGGGCGGTCGCGCCCGAAGCTCTGAACTGGTATGAGCGCGGGCTCGCCGCCCTGCGCGACGGCTCATACTTTCAGGCCAGCAAGATGCTGGAGCGGGCCGTCAACGTCACCGACGGGTTCGCCCTCGCGCACGCACGGCTGGCCGAGGCGTGGATGGAACTGGATTACACGGATCGTGCGCGCGACTCGATCCTGCGCGCCGAATCGCTCGGCCGTGAGGGTCCACGCTTATCTCAATCAGATCGGCTCTACCTGACGGCCATCAATGCTGCCGTCCGGCGCGACTTCGCGGCCGCGATCGAAGCTTACGCCGCACTGGCCGGGACCGGGCAGGGCGGCGCGCAGGTGTACACCGATCTGGGGCGCGCTTACGAAAAGAACGACGAGATCGACAAGGCGATCGAGAGCTACACCAAAGCGACCAACCTCAGCCAGCAGTACGCCGCGCCCTTCCTCCGGCTCGGCGTCCTCTACGGGCGCAAGCAGGCGTTGGCGCGCGCGTCGGCCGCCTTCGCCAAAGCCGAAGCGATCTATCAGACTTCGAGCAACCTCGAAGGGGTCGCCGAAGTGCATTACCAGCGCGGCGTGTTGGCGAACCGCCTGCGCCGGGCCGCCGAATCCCGCGAGCATTTGCAGCGCGCGCTCGATCTGGCACAGACGACCGGCAACAAGTACCAGCAGATCAGCGCCCTGATCGAGTTGAGCCACGCCGCGTTGAACGAGAACGATCTCGGCCGGGCGCGCCAACTCGCGACTCAGGCCGGCGCGGCCTCGCAGTCTGACGACATGGAGAACCTCTACACGCTCGCTTTGATCGCCGCCGGCAACGTCTACTTTTTGGGTGGCGAATCAGGCAAGGCCGAGGACAGCTTCAAGCAGGCTCTGGCCGCGGCTCAGCGTTATAGAGGGGAGCGCGGCGCGGCCACCGCGAGGTTTATGCTCGGCAGTGTGCTCATCAACCGGGGCCGGGCGGACGAGGGCGTGCGTCACGTCGAAGAGTCTCTCGCCTTCTTTCAGGCGGCGAACTACCGCGTGGACGCGGCGCGGGCACAACACCTGCTCGGCCTCTCGAAACGCCAGCAAGGCGACTACGCCTCCGCCGCACAAGCCTTCGAACAGGAGTTGGGAATCGCCCGGCAGCTAAACGATGTAAGTCAGATGTCGCTCTCCGGCGAGGGATTGGGGACGACTTTTTTGCAGCAGGAGAAATACCCGGAAGCGTTGGCCCAATTCGAGGAAAGCCTCCGTCTCAGCCGATCGTTGGGCGACCAGATTGGCGTCGGGTTCGGCCTGATGAATTGCGGCAACGCCCTCTGGCGGCTAGGCCGCTATCCGGAGGCCCGCGGAATGTACGAACAGGCGTCTGCGGTCGCGCGCCGCCCCGACGGTTACAAGGCACTGATGGCGGTCATTCAATTCAATCAGGCGGAAATGGCGATCAGTGAGCGACGTTTTGCGGAGGCGCGGGCAACGGCGGCGCGGGCTCTCGGTCTCGCCGGCGAGAATAACCGGGAACTGAGTTTGGAAGTGCTGCGCGTCACGTGCCGGTCCCGAACGTTGGCCGGCGAGCAGGGCGAAGGGCGGCAAGCCTGTGAAAAGGCCGTCGAGTTGGCGACGACGGCCGGCGATCCGTGGCTTCTCCAGAAGGCGGAATTGGCGCTGGCCGAGAACTTGCTTGAAAGCGGAGACGCGCCTCAATCGTTAAAGACGGCACTGCGGCTTCAGGAGGCATTCGGCTGCACCGGGCAATCGGAATCCGCTTGGCACGCCTCTTTACTTGCCGCCCGCGCCGGCCAGCGCCTGAGTGATCAAGCCGCGGCGCGCGAACACGCCGCGCTGGCCGCGCGCCAATTTGATGGCCTGCAACAGCGGTGGGGGGCGGAGGCCTTTCGCCAATACCTTTCCCGACCGGATGTCGGATTTTACCGCCGGCAGATCGACGAACTAATGAGAGCAAACTGAGCGGGTCTGCTGCCCTGATTAAGGAGCCACCGAAATGAACCCCAAATGGCCGAACTCACCCATTGAGAAAAATCGCCTGACACGCATCGCCGTCTTATCAATCCCATTGCTCGCCGTCACCCTCGCCGCGGCGGGCTGCAACGGGGAACGTCTGCGCGGGGTTAACGACCGCCCGGTGGTCATCTCAGGCGGATCTGTGACCATCGGATTCGACCAGAAGCAACACTCACCCCATCCGCAGCACAGCGAAAAGTTCAAAAGTAAGAAAAACAAAATCGTCGCTGTCGAGGTCTCAGGCGACGCCGGATTCTTCGTCAGGTACGACATCCCGCGCGGCGGAGTCACGACCATCACGGTCAAAACCGAAGACAAAAACAACTCCGACATCTCTCAGTACATTATGTTGAGGGATCTATTCGCCACCGAGGAAGTTGAACTAAGGTTCACCCCAAAAGTGTTTAAGCCGGACGGGGACAAGTTCTACAACGGGGATTACAAGATCACGGAGTTGGAGGTCGAGAACGGCTCCGTCAAGTGTCTGGACAAGGAAGATAAAGTGATCGAATGTCCTAAACTGCCGGCGAGTGGGAGGTTTGAGATCAAGATCGGGACCAAGCCGTAGCCACGCCGGCGACGTGACGATCAATGTACTTCTTCGCGCTCCGTTACAGGCTCAAAGTGCCGCCGTGGTAGTATGAAATTGCGTGAAACGGCGGGTGTCGGATAGTCGTATGACCGTGGCGGGAGGTATTAAGCCATGAACGATAAGACGGATGCGAGGTACTGCACGGGGAACGGCGTGTGCGACGCGCTGAGGTTTGTGTGCGAGGCGACTTACGCGGTGTTGCCGCGCGACGTGGCCCACAAGCTCGGCGAGTTTGAGAAGAACGTGTGGGGCGGCGTGCGCTGGTTCGCGGATAAGAACGTCGGTTGGATTGACGAGTGTCTGCGGGGCGGTGACCGCCTGCGCGAAGAATGGCAGCGGGGGCGGAGCGGGCCAGAACCGGCGGGGACGCCTCCTCCTCCCGCGGCGGGCGCGCCGTTCGAGGGCTCGGGGACGGCGTGAGAAGAATTTTTGATTTCGGATTTTTGATTTGCGATTACGGGAAGGCCGTCGAGTCGAGGACTCGGGTTGAAGCTTCAAAGTTGTAAGTTTCAGGTATAAGTGCTCGCCGCAAGCAGGGCTCCAAATCGCAAATCAATCTGAAATCGCAAATCGAAGGAATGGCGATGCAAGTTCTCTTGACTGACGAGTACGGGTTCTGCTTCGGCGTCGAGCGCGCGGTGCAAATGGTCGAGGGGGCGCTCGTGGAGGGCGCGACCGTCCGCACGCTCGGGCCGCTGATTCACAACTCGCAGGAAATTGGGCGGCTCGAAGGGCACGGCGTCGCGACCATCGACGCGCCCGCAGAGGCCGGCGACGGCATCACCGCCGTCATCCGCGCCCACGGCGTCACGCCGCAGGTGCAGCGCGAACTCGAAGAGCGCGCGGCGAAGGTCGTGGACGCGACCTGTCCGTTCGTCACCAAGGTGCAGAAACTGGCCGAGCGCGCCGCCGAACAGGGGCGCGACGTGGTCGTCGTCGGCAACCCCGATCACCCGGAGATGATCGGCGTCGTGGGTTACGCGCCGAACAACGCGCACGTCGTCCGCGACGCCGCCGAGGTCGCCGGGCTACCGAAACTGCACGCCCCGCTCGTCGTCTCGCAGACGACCATTAAGTTGAGCACCTTCCTCGAAGCCGCCGAGGCCGTGCGCGCGAAGGCCGACGCCGAGCCGCAGGTCGTCAACACCATCTGCTCCGCGACGCGCGACCGGCAGGACGCCGCCCGCGCGCTCGCCGGCCACGTGGACGCCTTTTACGTCATCGGCGGCAAACACTCTTCCAACAGCATCAAGCTGCTCTCGGTTTGTCAGGAGCAATGCGCCCGAAGCTTTCTCATCGAGACGCCGCAGGAGATCAACCCGGCGGACCTCGAAGACGTGGAGCGTGTCGGCGTCACCGCCGGAGCCTCGACGCCGAACTGGCTCATCGAGCAGGTGATCGAGCGCCTGCGACGAATTGGCGAGGCCCGCCGACAGGGAGAGCCGGCCGTCGCTTGAAATCCGACCGGACGGGTTCGTTTGACCAATAAAAAAGCCGCTCAAGGTTGAGCGGCTTTTTTCGTTTTCACTTTGCGCTGGGGGATCAGTCCAAGCCTTCCTCTTCGTCCGCGCGTTCGAGCGCGTTGACGACCCATCGGGCTTCGGCCGAGCCGTATTCGTCGGCCTGCGATTCGAGCGCGGCGCGGGCCACGTCAGCGTCCACCGGATCGCCGAGCAGTTCGACCAGTATGCCGGTCGGAACCTGCGCGAGGGCTTCGAGCGCGATGGCACGCACCGAAGGGCTGTCGTGGCGGGCCAGTTCGCACATCTCGCTCGGCGCGAGGCGTGAAGAAATGGTGTCGGCCAGCGCGTCCACGCGCCGATAATTGCCTGTGCTCAGAGTCCGTTCCAGCAATTGGGCGAAGACTTCCGCCGAACGGGCCTCACCGTGGAGCACGCGGGCGCAGGCCTCGGCCATGTGCATCAAGGCGCGCGCCTGCTCGTCGTTCAGCGCGTCCAAGCCGGCGGATTCGCGCCCACGCTCGTCGAGCGCGGCCAGCAGGCGACTCAACTCCCACTCCGAGCGCGCATCGTAGGGCGCGCCCGCCGAGGGCATGCGCCCCGCCGTGGATTGGCCGCTGGGCGCGATCGCCGCGGCCAGTGCCGTCTCGACCAGATTGCGCGTCATCGGGCGCAATCCCTCCCACACGCTCGCCACCCGCCCGCCGAAATCCTTCATCATGCCGCTGGTGTTCTTTTCCATACCCTTCGACAGCAACGCGCGGAGTGCGCGCCCCGGTTCTTGCCAATAACTATACCTGAAAGAGGGCGGCAGGCGACAGGCGGTAAAGGTGTGCGACAAGAGTCAGCGGTAAGCAGTCAGCCGTGAGCAATTAAACCCTCTCTCGTCTTTCGCCGCTCACGGCTGACTGCTCACTGCCCACTAGTTGTGATCGATGATCTCTGTGATCAGGTCGAAGGTGATTTTGATGATCTCGCCGTCGGGCCGCTCGATCTTGACGCTCGGTTTAGTGAGCGCTTGCGTCATTTTCATGCTGCGGACGACGCCGCGCACGCGCTGACCGTCCTCGGTCACGATCTCGACGTTGCCCTTGCCGTAGAGCGGCTGCAAGGCCGCGAGTGCTTTCGTCACTTCCAAGTGGATACCGCCTTTTTTTGAGGGATTCGACGCGCAACCCCGGGTGGGCGTTGCCCCGGACGAGGGGGCCGGCGGGTTCTGTCAGGCCGTGCGCCCCGAAACGCGCCGGCAGTGTAATCGGCGGGCTAACAATGTGCAACCGGGCTCCGCGGGATGGCGTATAATCCGGCGAGGCAGCGTCCAATCCGCTCCAGAGCCGAGTCAGCAATTTACGCCCGTCACCGAGAAATCGTCATGCAACTCGAACCACAACGCGACGACGCCGCGACCGCCGAGGGCGGCGGCACCGTCATCTGTCACAACTGCCGCACGGCGCTCGTGCCGGGGATGCGCTTTTGCCGCGGTTGCGGTTACCGCCTCGGCGAAGGCGTCGCCGAGTACGTCGAGACGGTGCGCTTCGGGCAGTCACAAGTCGCGGCGACGATGGCTGCCGCCGCGGGCGTCGGAACCGCGCCCGCCGCCGGCCCATTCGGCGCGCCGGCCACGACCGCGCTCCAGTCTTCTGCTCCCGCTTACACGGCGTCGCGCCCGAACCGGCGGCGCAACCGGTGGCACACGTGTTCCTCGGTGGGCAGTTCGTGGTGGTTGTGGGTGGTGATCGCCTTCGCGGTGTTCATCGCGGCGGGCGGCAAGGGGGCATTCAGATCTCTGAAAGAAAGCGTGCGCGGCTCAGTCGTGTCCGCGCCGTCCGCGCCGCGCTCGTTCTTCGGCACCTCGGGCTTTGAAACGGCTGACGGGCGCGCCGGCGCGCTGCTCGAAGCGGCGGAGCCCGGCGGCCCGGCCGACGTGGCCGGCCTCGTCGGCGGCGACATCGTCACTTCCTTCGAC
>JBOGOY010000133.1:0-8060 GCA_050748185.1 Pyrinomonadaceae bacterium | reverse complement strand
AGGTACCGCCGAAGTAGAATTGATAACCCATGCCGGTCGGGATCCACCCCAAGCCCGGCGTGCTGCTGAAGAACTGATCGAGCGACTCGCCGACAAACGGCAGGCGCGCCACCTTGAAGCCGCTCAGCATGATCTGCGGCAGCAGCGCGACGAGCGCGAGGTAGATCGCGCCGACGGTGGTCAGCCGCGTCAGGATCGTGTTCAGGTACTCGGCGGTCGTCCTGCCGGGGCGGATGCCGGGGATGAAGCCGCCGTGTTTACGCAGGTTGTCGGCCACCTCTTCCACGTTGAAAATGATCGTGATGTAGAAGAACGTGAAGAGGACGATGAGCGAGATGAACAGCAACTCGTAATACGGGTCGCCGCCGTGGAACTGCTGGAAGAACGTCACGACCCGACTCTGCCACGAAGTCGGGTTGTTCGGATCGAACTGAATGAACTGCAAAATGGTTTGTGGAAACGCGAGCATCGAGGACGCGAAGATCACGGGGATGACGCCCGCCATGTTGATCTTCAACGGCATCGTGGTCTGCTGCCCGCCGACCTGTTGCCGCCCGACATGTCGCTTGGCGTAACTGATCGGCACTTTCCGCCGCGCCTGCTCGACGAAGACAATGAACGCGATGAGCCCGACGAGGATCGCGACCAGCGCGATGACGCCGATGACTTCGAGCGTGGCGCCACCGCGTAGCCGCCCGAGCACCTGCGTCACGCCCTGCGGCAGACCGATGACGATGCCGGCGAAAATGAGCAGCGAGATGCCGTTGCCGATGCCCCGCTCGGTGATTTGTTCGCCGAGCCACATCACGAAGACGGTTCCCGTCGTCAGCGTGACGACGGTCAGCACCGTGTAGTTGAAGCCGTCGGGCAACACCTGATTGGCTTGGAGCCAGCGGGCGACGATCGAAGTCTGGAAGCAGGCGAGCACGACCGTCAGGTAGCGCGTGTACTGGTTAATTTTCTGCCGGCCCGCCTCGCCCTCCTCCTGCAGCTTCTTCAGGCTGGTGAAGACAGTCGTCATCAGTTGCAGAATGATCGAGGCGGTGATGTAAGGCGTGACGCCGAGGGCGAAGATCGAAATCGTCTGGAAGTTGCCGCCGGAGAAGAGATCGAGAACGCCGAGCAGGGTGTTGCCGACTTCGCTCCAGACGCGCGCGAGTTGCTCTTTGTTGACACCCGGCACGGTGATGTGCGCGCCGAGGCGGTAGATCGCCAGAATCCCCAGCGTGAACATGATGCGCTTACGCAGGTCTGGAACCTGAAACATATTGCGGACGGCGGCGAAAAACTTTTCCATACCGATTCTTCTCTCTCAACTGAATGTGACAAGTGACGAGCGACAGGCGACAAGTCAGAATAAACGCTCAACTTGCCATCCGCCACTCGTCACGCATCGGTCTCGCCAAACTTAGGAGGCGGCGCTTTCGGCGGCGACTTCCTTCGTGATCACTGTCGCCGTGCCGCCGGCCTGCTCGATCTTCTCGCGGGCGCTCTTGGTGAAACGGTGGGCCGAAACCTTCAGAGCCTTCGTCACGTCGCCGGTGCCGAGCACGACCACGTCGCGCCGGCCCTTGGCGATGACGCCGCGCTCGTGCATCAACTCGGGCGTGATCTCCTCCTCCTCGCTGCCCTCGAAGCTGCGTTCGAGCGTCGCAAGGCTCACCTCGATCCACACTTTCTTGAAAATGTTCGTGAAGCCGCGCTTCGGCAGGCGCCGCTGCAAAGGCATCTGGCCGCCCTCGAAGCCGATCTTCTTGGTATAGCCCGAGCGCGACTTCTGCCCCTTGTTGCCGCGCCCGGCCGTCTTGCCGAGGCCCGAACCGGGACCGCGCCCGACGCGCTTCTTCCTGTGGGTCGAGCCCTCCGCCGCGCGCAAGTTGTTAAGTCCGATAGCCATGATTAACTCCGATTTTTGATTTTAGATTTTTGATTCGCGATTCTCTGACTCGTTATTCATGCGGTACTCAGTCAATCGCAACTCGCAAATCGAAAATCGCCAATTATTCGACGATCCGCAAGAGGTGCGGCACTTTGGCGACAACGCCGCGCATCGAGGGCGTGTCGGGCCGCTCCACGATCTGGTTCAGCTTGGTCAGGCCGACGCTCCGCACCGTGTCCTTCTGCGTCTTCGGGAAACTGATCACGCTGCGGTAGTACTGGATGCGAATCTTTGCGCCGGTCGTCTCGGTGTTGTTCTGATCTGCCATGTTCAAACCTCGTAAATGGTGAATGGTAAATGGTAATTGATGAAAAGCGGTTCTCTCTATTCACCATTCACTATTTACGCTTCAGAGTTCTTCGACCTGCTTGCCGCGCAGGCGAGCCACTTCCATCGGATCCTTCATGCTGAGGAGCCCCTCGAAGGTGGCGCGGACGACGTTGTGCGGGTTGGTCGAGCCCAAGACTTTGGTCCGCACGTCATGCACGCCGGCCGCCTGCATGATGGCGCGCACCGCGCCGCCGGCGATGACACCCGTGCCCGGCTTGGCCGGCTTCATCAGCACGCGCCCCGCGCCGTAGACGCCCGTAAAGGGGTGTGGCAGCGTGTTCTCGATGAGCGGCACGCGGATCAAATTCTTCTTCGCCGCCTCAATGGCTTTCTTGATCGCGAGGGGCACTTCGCGCGCCTTGCCCGAGCCGAAGCCGACGTGGCCCGATTCATCGCCGATGACGACGAGCGCCGCGAAGCTCAAGTTCTTACCGCCCTTGACCACCTTGGTCACGCGGTTAATCGAGATCACCTGATCCTTGAGATCAAGCCCCTGCGCTGAGATACGTTGTTTTGGTTGTCGCATTGCTATCCTTCGGTGGTGTCGGTCGTGCCAGCGGTTTCCCCTTCGGGGACCGCCGCAGCTTCTTCCCTGTTCAACCCGGCCTCGCGCGCTGCGTCGGCGAGCGCCTTGACGCGCCCGTGGTAAACGTAGCCGCCGCGATCGAAGACGACGCGGCTGACGCCCTTTTCGAGTGCGCGCTCGGCGACCGCGCGCCCGACCCGCTGCGCGGCCTCGACGTTGCCGCCGGTCCCGCCGCGCAGATCCTGCTCGGTCGTCGAAGCGGCGGCGATGGTGCGTCCCTGCTCGTCGTCGATCACCTGCGCGTAGATATGGTTCAGGCTGCGGAAAATCGCGAGGCGCGGCCGCTCGGTCGTGCCCTGCACCTTCCGCCGAATCCGCTTGTGCACCGCCCGGCGAATCTCTGCTCTGTCTATCTGTGCCATTACGAACTCCAAATGATGAATGCGGAATGATGAATGATGAATTGAAAGCGGGCTGTCTTAATTCAGCATTCCGCATTCATCGTTCATCATTTCTTACTTGCCTGTCTTCCCGGGCCGCAGCTTCAGCGGCACGCCGGCGTAACGCACGCCCTTGCCTTTGTACGGGTCGGGCTTGCGGAGCTTGTGCATCTCGGCGGCGACCTGCCCGAGCTTCTGTTTGTCGATCCCCGTCAGCGTCAGCGTCAACTGGTATTGCGGGATGGACGTCTTGGCCGGGACGCGCTCCGACTTGGCCTCGACACCCTCGGGCAACGGGAACTCGATCGGGTGCGAGTAGCCGAGCGAGAAGACGATCCGCTTGGCCTGCACATCGGCCTTATAGCCGACGCCGACCACGTCCATCTGCCGCGTGAAGCCTTCGGTGACGCCGACGACGGCGTTGTTTGCCAGCGCGCGCCCGAGCCCGTGGTTGGCCGCATAGTCGTCCGAGACGCGCTCGGCTTGCAACTGGTCCCCGTCGAGCTTGAAGCTGACGCCTTCGGGGATCGGGCTCCGCAACGTCCCCTTCGGCCCCTTCACCTCCAACTCGCGTTCGCCGACCGTGACGGTCACGCTCTTCGGGACGGTGATGACTTTCTTTCCGATACGAGACATAACGACCTCAATGATGAATGATGAATGCGGAATGATGAATGAAACACAGTCTGTTCTTTAATTCATCACTCATCATTCCGCATTCATCATTTCTAGTAGATTTCCGCCATGACCTCGCCGCCGACGTTCTCGCGGCGGGCGCGCTTGCCGCTCATCAGGCCGCGCGAGGTCGAGATGATGTTGACGCCGTAGCCGCCGAGGACTTTCGGAATTTCGCCCGCGCCCAAGTACACGCGCCGGCCGGGGCGCGAGACGCGGTTCAGGTTCGTGATCGACGAGATGCCCTTCGCGTCGTAGCGCAGGAAAATCCGCAGCGTGCGCTTCGGCCCCTCGCCCTTAACGACGTAGTTGTTGACGTAGCCCTCTTCCTTCAGGATGCGGGCAACTTCCAGTTTCAGCTTCGACGCCGGGATGTCCACACGCGAGTGCTTCGCGGCGATCGCGTTCCGCATCCGTGTCAGCATGTCGGCAATAGGATCAGTCATTACTTAACTCCGTAACAGTTTTCAGTGTTCAGTTTTCGGTTTTCGGTTTCGTCAGACCTTGAGGCGGTGCGCCCTCAATCGCGCTTGACTGAAAACTGAACACTGAAAACTGACTACTATTCTCTACCAGCTCGACTTGATGACGCCCGGGATCTGCCCTTGCAGCGCCAGTTCGCGGAAGCAGATGCGGCACATCTTGAACTTGCGTAGATAGGCGCGGGGCCGGCCGCAACGTTTGCAGCGCGTGTAGGCGCGCGAAGAGAACTTCGGCGTCCGGTTCGATTTGGCGATCAGTGATTTCTTTGCCATGAAACTCTCTCTGCTGATTTCAAACTTGAGATTTGAAATTTCATCAAATCCCGCTACTGCCGGAATGGCATCCCGAGCGCCTTCAACAGCGCGCGCGCCTGCTCGTCGTTGGGCGCGGTCGTCACGATCGAGATGTTCATGCCGCGCGCTTTGTCCACCTTGTTAAAGTCGATTTCGGGGAAGATCAGTTGGTCGCGGATGCCGAGCGTGTAGTTGCCGCGCCCGTCGAACGCCTTCGGCGAGACGCCGCGAAAGTCGCGAACGCGCGCCAGCGCGACCGACATCAGCCGGTCGAGAAACTCATACATCCGGTCGCCGCGCAGCGTGACCATCGTCCCAATCGGCATCCCTTGTCGCAGTTTGAAAGCCGCGATCGCCTTCTTCGCCCGCGTCACCACCGGCTTCTGGCCGGCGATCGAGGCCAACTCTTCGGCGGCCGTGTCGATGATCTTTGAGTTGGCGATGGCCTCGCCGAGGCCCATATTGATGACGACCTTCTCGACGCGCGGCGTCGCCATCGGGTTCGTGAGATTGAACTCTTTGGCGAGCGCGGGCGCGATCTCTTTCTGGTAACGCTCTTTCAGTCTGGCTGCCATGATTCTTTGTAGCTTCACCTTTCGCCCGGGTCTCGCGTCACCACCCCATGGGGGCCGCGTTTCCGAGCAGTGATTGATTTACTTGTCCAATGCGCTGCCGCTGCGCGCGGCGACGCGCTTTTTGGTGCCGTCACCCTCGACCTCGTAACGGACGCGCGTCGGCTTGCCGGTCTGGGGATCGATGAGTTGCACGTTCGAGATGTCGAGCCACGCCTCCATCTCGATGATGCCGCCGCCGCGGCTCGTCTGCGGGTTGGCGCGCTGGTGCTTCTTCATCATGTTCGCGTGCTCGACCTTAACCTTACCTTTGACGGGGGAGACTTCGAGCACGCGCCCGCGCTTGCCATTGTCCCGGCCCGCGATGACGACCACTTGATCGCCCTTCCTGATGCGGACGCGCTTAGTTACCTTGTTCGCCATCTCTCAAATCACCTCCGGCGCGAGCGAAACGATCTTCATAAAGTTGCGGTCGCGCAGTTCGCGCGCGACGGGGCCGAAGACGCGGGTGCCGATCGGCGTGTCGTCCGGCTTGATGAGCACGCAGGCGTTCTGGTCGAAGCGGATGTAGGTTCCGTCGCGACGGCGCACTTCCTTGCGCGTGCGGACGATGACGGCATTGTGAACCGTCCCCTTCTTCACCGCCCCATCCGGCGCGGCCTCTTTGACCGTCACCTTGATCTTGTCGCCGAGGCCCGCCTTGCGACCCGTCGAGCCGCCGATGCCCATGATCATCTCGACCCGGCGCGCGCCCGAATTGTCCGCCACGTCCAGCGACGTCTGCATTTGAATAGCCATGTGCTCACTCCGTTTGCAGTCTTCAGTTTTAAGTTTTGAGTTTTCAGACCTGCCTTTGCTGAAAACTGAAAACTGACTGCTGAAAGCTGTTTACTTTTCTGCCTTCTGCACGATCTCGACGACGCGCCAGCGCTTGCGGGCCGAGAGCGGGCGGGTCTCGACGATACGGACCTTGTCGCCGATCGTCGCGCCCATCTCGTCGTGCGCCATAAACTTCGACGTGCGGCGCACGTAGCGGCGATACTTCGGATGCTTGATCTGGCGATCGACGCGCACCACCACCGTCTTCTGCATTTTGTCGGAAGCGACGACGCCGACCTTCTCGGCGCGGCGACCACGCTTGCCCGCTTCCGTGCCCGAGGCGTTGCCCGGCTGCGAATCGACGCTCGCATCAACCCGGTGCGCCAAGTTCTCGCCGGACGTGGTCGTCTCGGCGATGCGCGCCGCGTCGTCCGCCGCCGCGCTGTCGGCCGGCGGAGCGTCCGCCCCGGCCGCCGTCTCGATCGTGTTCTCGTTCTCTTCTGCCATGACAAACCTCAAAATGATGACTGCGGAATGATGAGTGATGAGTGAAAAGCAGTTACGTCATCCTTCCGCCTTCATCCTTCATCCTTTTACTGTGTCGCCCGCTCGCGCCCACGCTCGCCGACCAGCGTCTGCACCCGCGCCAGCGTCTTCTTCTCGCGGCGGATGGTCTTGACCGCGTCCGTCTCGCCGAGCGCCAGCTTGAAGTTCAGGCGGAATAGCGACTCTTTCAACCGCGCCGCCTCTTCGCGCAATTCCTCGTCCGACATCTCGCGCAACTTCTCGTTCTCTTCGCGTTTCTTCATACTTCGCTCCGCCCGCTTTTAAATTTGAAATCTCAAATTTCAAATAACTACTAGACCGCCCCGCCCTCCTGCTCCGCGCGGGTCACGAACTTCGTCTTGATGGGCAGCTTTTGCGCCGCCAGACGCATCGCCTCGCGCGCCACGTCCTCCGTCACTCCCTCGATCTCGTAGAGGATGCGGCCCGGCTTGACGACCGCCACCCAGTATTCAGGCGCGCCCTTGCCTTTGCCCATACGGGTTTCGGCCGGCTTCTTGGTGATCGGCTTGTCGGGGAACATGCGGATCCAGATTTTGCCGCCGCGTTTGATGTGGCGCGTCATCGCGATCCGCGCCGCCTCGATCTGGCGATCCGTGATCCACGCCGGCTCCAGCGTCTTTAAGCCATACTCGCCGAAGCTGATCTCGGCGCCGCGGTTCGCCTTGCCCGTCATGCGGCCCTTCATCTGCTTCCGGTGCTTAACCTTCTTCGGCATCAACATGGTAGTTTCGCTCCGCTCAACCGGGGTCAGGGGTTGGGGGCCGGGGGTCGGTCAAACCCTAATCTAAACCGGCCCCCAGCCCCTGACACCCGGCCCCTTACTTATGATCATCTGTCTCCGCGCGGTCCTCTCCGGTCGCCGCGGTCACGGCCATCGCCGCCGCCTTCGCGCTCGCGGCGCGTCCGCGGGCGGCGCTCGTTGCGCTCGCCGCGCACTTCGTTGATCGGGTCGGTGGTCGTGCCCCGCGCCATCGCCGCCTTCGCGTCGAGAATTTCGCCGCGGTAGATCCAAACCTTGACGCCGATCACGCCGAAGGTCGTGTGCGCCTCGGCCAAGCCGTAGTCAATATCGGCGCGCAGCGTGTGCAGCGGCAGACGCCCCTGCAAATACCACTCGGAGCGGGCGATCTCGGCTCCGTTGAGGCGGCCCGAGACACGGACTTTGATGCCCTGCCCGCCGAAGCGGAGCGTCTCTTCGACCGTCTTCCGCATCGCGCGGCGGAAGGCGATGCGCTTCTCCAACTGCTGCGCGATCTTCTCGGCCTGCAACTGCGCGTTCAACTCCGGCTTCTGCACTTCCTGAATCGAGACCAGCACTTCGCGGCCCGTCCGCGCGGCGATGTCGTTTTTGAGCTTGTCGATCTCCGCGCCTTTGCGCCCGATGATGATGCCGGGGCGCGAGGTGTAGATGATGAT
>JBOGOY010000132.1:0-8074 GCA_050748185.1 Pyrinomonadaceae bacterium | reverse complement strand
CGGCTTCAGGGGACCAGTCTATTGCTCGCGCGGAACCGCTGACCTGCTTAAGATCATGTTGCCCGATTCGGCCCGCTTGCAGGAAGAAGAAGCTTCTTACCGCAATCGCCACCAACTGACGCGCCACCGGCCGGCCCTCCCGCTCTACACTGAACAAGACGCCGACGCCGCGCTCGACCTCGTCGAACCGCAGCCGAACGACGGCACGATGACGGAAGTCGCGCCGGGCGTCCGCGCCGGCTTTCGCATCGCCGGCCACATTTTCGGCTCGAGCCTCGTACTCGTCGAAGTCGCCGACGCAGGGAGAGACGGCGCGGGCCGCGGCATTCTCTTTTCCGGCGACCTCGGACACTACGATCAGCCGATCATCCACGACCCGGCCACGCCGCCCGCGTGTGATTACATGCTCGTCGAGTCAACCTACGGCGACCGCCTGCACGATCCGGAAGACCCGAAGGACGCGCTCGCGCGGATCATTAACGAGACAGCCGAGCGCGGCGGCACGCTGCTCATCCCCGCCTTCGCCGTCGGGCGGACACAGGAGTTGGTCTATTTCATCCGCGAGTTGGAGGAAGAAAAGCGCGTTCCCGTGTTGCCCGTCCGCGTAGATTCGCCAATGGCCGCCGCCGTGACACAGGCCTACCACCGGCGGAAGGAAGAGCACGACGAGGAGTATGCGAGCGTGCTGGCAAGGCCGCAGCACCCGCTCCGCACACACTCGATGCTGACGGCCGCGACGCGCGAAGAGTCGAAGCGACTTAACGAAGAGCGCGGTCCGCGCATCATTATCAGCGCCTCCGGGATGATGACCGCCGGCCGCGTGCTGCACCACGCGCAACGCATTTTGCCCGACGAGAAATCAACCGTCCTCTTCGTCGGCTATCAAGCCGCCGGCACGACCGGCCGGCGCATCCTCGACGGTCAGCGGGAAGTTCGCATCTTCAAACAGCCCGTGCCCGTCCGCTGTCGCGTGGAAAGGATCGGCGGCTTTTCGGCGCACGCCGACTGGGGCGAGGTGCTGCGCTGGCTCGCCGGGATGCCGTCGGCCCCGCGCCGCTCGTTCACCACGCACGGCGAACCGGAGGCGGCCCAAGCGATGGCCGCACACATCCGCGACCGCTTCGGCTGGCGGGTGGACGCGCCGCGCTACGGCGAGAGCATCGAAATAGAATAATGAGCAAGGCAGCCATAAGGTTAATAGTTGTCGCGCTACCGTTTTATGTTGGCGCTGGGATTGTTTGGTTCATCGTTAGAGGTGGGAAACTGTTTTTCTCTTTTGAAGGAGTTTATGTCTTCGCGGAGTTTCCACACGTGAATCCACTAGCATCATGGGATTATTTGTGGTGCTTTTTGCTAGTTATCGCTGTTGCCTTTACTTTGGCCGCGTGGCGGCTGCATTACGAGGATAAACAAGATCAATCGCGCTGGCCGAACGCAGATAGTGTGGGCGCAGGCCGCGCGGCGTAATAGAGTTCGGGAGAGACGAAGCTGCTTTTTGTGTGGGCGAAAGCGAGGAAGTGATGTCAGTTCAAATCGCGAAGCATTGGTTCACGGTTACGGAGTACGAACGGATGGGCGAGGCAGGCATTCTGCCCGCGGACAAGCGTTACGAGTTGATGCGAGGGGAGATCGTCGAGATGTCACCGATTGGTAAACGCCACGCCGCGTGCGTCAAACGCTTGAGTCGGGCACTGAACCGTCAGGTGGATGATTCGATCATCGTCAGCACCCAAGACCCGATCCAGCTAGACGACTACTCCGAACCGCAACCCGACGTTGCGCTACTCAGGTTTCGCGATGATTTTTACAGCGAGTCATTGCCCACGCCCGCCGACGTGCTGCTCGTCATCGAAGTCTCTGACACGACGCTTGGTTACGACCGCCAGATCAAACTCATGGACTATGCCCGCGCCGGCATCCCCGAAGTCTTAATCTGCAATCTGTCCGACGAACAATTTGAATATTACGCGCAGCCCGCCGACGGCGCGTATCACTTCACTCGCATCCTGCGACGCGGCGACCGCCTGACCCTCGCGAGCTTGCCCGACTCGACCTTTGACGTTGCCGCCATCCTCGGCTGAACAGAGCGAGGGCGCGGGCCGCGGCCGTGACGGGGAGGAAAGCCTGAGACGGCGCGCAATGGTCAGGCAAGTCGAAGGAAAAATTTGGCTGGCCTAACAACGCCCCACCACACGGCGAGAGGATTGAAGTGACGCCGCTCAGCCCAAATACTGATTGCAGCGCTGGGGCGCGTGTTCTATGATGTCGCGCGGTCGAACGTCCCGTTCTGCTGCCGACTCTCGCAACTTGAAATTCCCCTTTCCGAGCGAACCGAGATTCCTCGCTGAACATGCGCTCTCTTCGCGGAGGTCTCTGATGTTGCGACGGATTAGCGCGATTCCCCTTCCGTTGTTGCTTATCTTATTGGCGGTTGTCTGTGCGGCGGCGCAGTCGGCGTTGCAAAGCGGGCAGACCGATGTCGCCACGCCGCAACGCAGTGGCGGCAAGTCTGAGAATGGGACCGCCGGTACTTTTGCGTCTGCCGCGCCTTGTACGCAGACTCTCCCTGTGTCGGCCCAAGCTTCGCCGGAGTTGATTTGTGAAGTGACTTGCGACAAGACCAAGCCGCGCACGCCAATCGCCGTGCTGATCTGGAAAGCCGCCGAGACGCCCCTTGTAGCGCGGGCTTTGGCGGCGCGCGTCTCGGGGCAGGGCTTAGAGGTGACGGTGTATAAGGACGGGTTTGAGAAGCGAGCCTTCGCCGCTCTGCCTTCGATTCGGCGCAACGCGCGACTCGTCTTACGGCAATCCGAAACCGCTCGGCAACAGCGCGTGCCGGGGTTGGAACGGTTAGTGGTCGTGGACGTCGTGCCGTTGAGCGATGCAGCCGATCCGAATCGACTCGATCGCGTGCGTTCCACCGCTGGGCGTTTTACTTATGTGGCCGTGCGCGTCGAAGGCTTGGAGCCGGGCTTGAATTACTTCTGGCGCGCTCCCTCCACGACGGGCGGCGTCCGGGCGACGGGCGGCGCGGTCGTGCGCTGCCAAGCGCCGGTCTGCCCGGCTGATTTCAGGTCTGACGTGAGGTCGCGGTAATTCGCTCCATTGCGCGCCAGCCAACGAAAAGTCTGAGATGAAGTAAAGCGTGCGCGTCCGAACTCTTGAGCAGCGGTGATTAGCGCGCACGCTTCGAGTAAGTACCCCGAAAAGCAGACCGCACCTCGCCGGCCCTTTGCCGTTGAAAGAGGTGCATCATGGCAAGTCGCCCGCCTGTTCGACTCTTTTACGTCGTCCAATTCACCCGCCTCAATTGGTCCCTCGTCGTCGTTTGCTTAATCCTCGCTTTCAGCGGCGCGGCGTTCGGACAGTTCACCATCACGGAAATCAACCCCGATAGATCGACGCTTGATCCGACCGATGCTGACGGCGCTTCGGGCGGACGAGTCAACGGCTTGGGGGGCCTCCGCAACGGCCAAACTTTTTATGCCGCGAGCGAGTGGGGCGGTCTGTATCGCAGCACGAACGGGGGGCGGGTGTGGGCGCGCTTGAACGGCCATCCGCCGACCGTGACGTGGGATGTCGAAGTCGATCCGTCAAACGCGAATCGCGTCTTTGCCACGTCCTTTTACGACGGGCGCGTGAACACTCTGGCCGGCATCAGCGTCAGTAACGACGGCGGCAACACTTGGACGCGCCCGGCGACGACCACCCCGCCCGCCGGCTTTTGTTTTGTGGACGCCCCGTTGGTGAACCGGCGCGTAGAGCCTTCCGCCTTCGGCATCAGCATCGACCCGGCCAACCCGCGCAACGTCTTTGTCGGAACTAACTGCGGCCTCGCCATCAGCAACGACAGCGGCGCGACGTGGCGCTACGTTGATCCGACGCCCGCCGACGGGGCGGACGACATTTGGGACGTGGTGGCGCATGGTGGAATCATCGATCTGTGCGGCGACGACGGGCATCGCCGCTCGACCAACGGCGGCGTGAGTTGGACGACGGCGACAGGCGTCGCACTGCCTTCGGGCCGCTGCTCGCTCGCCGTCTCGCCCGATGAGTCTTACGTCTTGTTCGCCGTCGCCGGCTTGACCATCTTCGAGTCGGACGACGGCGGCAACAATTGGGCGACACAGTTCGTGAACCCTTCGCCGCAGGGACGCATTCCGTTCGTCGCCACGAATCAAAGAACCGGCGCGGCCTTCAATCTCTGGTTCGGCGACATCCGGCTTCACCGGGCCAATTGCACGACCCCGACGCCGCGCGCGATGGGCGGCGCGGCGCGTTGCTCGGCGTCGAATACGTGGGCGGGACCATTCACGCGCGGGGCGGGCGCTCACGACGACGCGGGCGACATCATCTTCGGGCCGCCGGGCACTCTGCCGCCGCCCGCCGAATGTCTCAGCGAATGCGAAGCTGATCGCGAAAGTTGTATTGATAGCGTTGGGGAGCCGGGACAACCGACCGCCGCGCAGTGTAACCAAGCCGCGAGCGCCTGCCGGACGCGATGCCGAAGTCGCGACAACGATCCGTGTCCGGTTCTCTTTTCTTCGGACGGCGGCGTTTATTTCAATACGCGAAGTGTGAGTCCCGATTGTCAATCGCCGCGTTGGGAACAACCGAACGTGACGCCGCACGCGCTCTGGCTCTTCGCCATGTCCGGCGCGGATCGTGCGGGCTTCGCCGAGGAAGACCTCTACTTTGGGAATCAAGACAACGGCACTTTCGCGACCACCAACGCGGGGGCCAACCCGCCGACTTGGACGAACCGGGACTGCTGCGACAGTTTTGACTTTGCCGCCAATTCCGCGCGCGTCCTCCACACCGTGTGTTGCTTCAACATGGGGCGTTTCAACCGTCTCTTCCTCCGTGGTCCCGGCTTGACCGGCGGGGCGGAGATCAACACTTACCCGCCCGGCAACCTTGCGGGCTTTTTACCGATTGACATGATTGACCGCTTCGGCCCCGACGACTTCATCGTTTTAACCACCGCCGGATTATTCATCACGAACAACATCACGGCCAACCCAATTGTCTGGACGCAGTTGGGCGCGGCCACCAGCCCCGTGGGCGCGTGCGGCGTGCGCGCCGTCGGGGCGACGGCTAACCCGACCTTTTACGTGCAGGCAGGCAGTTGTTTGGGGTCGCAGATGGATCGACTCTTTCGCTTCAACGGCACCGCCCCGAACGGCAACTGGCAACGGGTGAACCCTCCCGGCCTCGTCGGTGGCTTCGGCATCTTCGCCGCCGACCCGAACAACGCGAACCGGCTCTTTGCCTCGCAGCTCACGCCCGCCGGCCCGCGTATGATTCTCTCCAACAACGGCGGAGCCAATTGGGTGAACAACGTGGCGCTCGATAATTTGATGACGGGTGGCGGCGCTTTCCAGTATCAAAACCGGCGCGGGCCGACCAACACCGCTCTCCCCACTGGCCCCACTTTCGCCGGTTACGCGCAACCGACGCTCGTCGCTATCCACCCCCTCGACCGGAACACGCTGCTGGCCGGCGGCTCAGATTCCGGCGTCTTCCTCAGTCTCAACGGCGGAGTTAATTGGCAAGTCGTCACCAACAACGCAGGCACCGCGGCCAACCCGCACATTCCCCGTCCCCAATTCGCCTACTTCGATCAAGAGGGCAGCACCGTCAACATCTACATCGGGACGCAGGGACGCGGCGTCTGGCGCGTCGGCTACCGCGCTCCGACCTGTAACGAAAGATGTAACAACGGGCGCGAAGCGTGCCTCGCCGGAGTCGGCCAACCCGGTAATCCGACCGCCGCCCAATGCGCGCAGCAATTCACCGCCTGCCAGAATGTCTGCTCGCCACCGCCCCCGACGTGTTTTGAAGAATGCGCGACGGAGCGCGACGAATGTTTCAGAACGTCAGGGGAGCCGGGGGGATTATCACGCGCTCAGTGCCTACAACTATTCCGCCGCTGCCGCGCGCTCTGCCCGTAAGAAGAAATGATGAATGCGGAATGATGAATGATGAATATCACAACGGCCCTACATGATGTTCATCATTCATCATTCATCATTCATCATTTTCTTGCGCCTGCCTCCATTCTGCTTTGGCGCAACGCCGTGTTATATTGTGCCGTCATTCAGCAGCCATCAGCTTTCAGCAATCAGCTTTCAACAATCAGCGGTCAGCAGCCAGTAACAGGCTGACTGCTGACTGCTGACTGCTGATGGCTGACCGCTTTGAGAAGGAGCAACGAAGTTGAGCGTTCTCGTCGATAGAAACACGCGGCTCGTGGTGCAGGGCGTCACGGGTAAAGAAGGCACCTTTCACACCAAGCAGATGGTCGAGTACGGGACCAACGTCGTCGGCGGCGTCACCCCCGGCAAGGGCGGGACGACGCACGAGGGCGTGCCCGTCTTCAACACGGTCGAGGCGTCTGTCAAGGAGGCCGGCGCGAACGTGTCTGTGATCTACGTGCCGCCGCCGTTCGCGGCCGACGCGATCATCGAAGCGGCGGATGCCGGCGTCGCGCTCGTCGTCTGCATCACCGAAGGCATCCCGGCGCTCGACATGGTGAAGGTCAAACGCTTTCTGGAAAACCGGCGGACGCGCCTCATCGGCCCGAACTGCCCCGGCGTCATCTCGCCCGGCAAGTGCAAGGTCGGCATCATGCCCGGCCACATCCACCGCGAAGGGCGCATCGGTGTCGTCTCGCGCTCGGGGACGCTGACCTACGAAGCGGTCGGGCAGTTGACCGCGCTCGGCCTCGGCCAGTCCACGGCGATCGGCATCGGCGGCGACCCCGTCGTCGGCACGACGCACACGGACGCGCTCGCCTTGTTTGAAGCCGACCCCGAGACGGAAGGCATCGTGATGATCGGCGAGATTGGCGGCACCGCCGAAGAGGACGCCGCCGCTTACGCGAAAGAGCATGTGACAAAGCCGGTCGTCGCCTTTATCGCCGGGCAAACCGCCCCGCCCGGAAGGCGCATGGGCCACGCCGGCGCGATCATCGCGGGCGGCAAAGGAACCGCCGCCGAGAAGATGAAGGCGCTCGAGGCCGCCGGCATCCGCGTCGTCCAGTCGCCCGCCGACATCGGGCAGGCGATGAAGGACGCGCTGGGCGGCAGTGCGGCTGCTTAGAGGAGAGAGCGACAAGATACAAATATTTATTTGGCAGCAGCCCCGTCAGGGGCGGAATGTTTGTAGCCCTCAGCCCAATGCTTTTCGTAGCTCCGTAGGAACGAAACATCTGACATATCGCTCCTACGGAGCTGGTGTTTAAGCCCACGCGGTTCTACAGACATGCCGTTCCTAATGGAGCTGTTAATTCATTCAGACATGTGAGGGAAATAATGTCAGAGCACATCGGTAATCTTACTTTCGGCATCATCAAGCCCGACGCGGTGCGCGGCGGGAAGGCGGGGGCAATCTTGCAGCGCATCACGGACAGCGGCTTCAAGGTGCGCGGGATGAAATTGATCCACATGTCGAGGCGGCAAGCCGAGGGTTTCTACGCCGTCCACCGCGAACGACCTTTCTTCGGCGAGTTGACCGAGTTCATGTCGGGCGAGCCGTGCGTCGTGCTGGCGCTCGAAAAAGAAGGCGCGGTCAAGGCTTGGCGCGATCTGATGGGCGCGACCGATCCGGCGAAATCTGACGCGGGGACCATCCGCAAAGACTTCGCCAACTCGATCGGCGAGAACGCCGTCCACGGCTCGGACTCGGAAGAGAACGCGCAAATCGAGATCGCCTATTTTTTTAGCCAACTCGAATTGGTCTGAGGGCGGAGTTGAGCTAGAATGGCGGCACGTCAGCCATCAGTTTTCGAGCCGCGGCAGCGAAGGCACAAAAGGCGTCGCTGTAAGCCGGAAGCTGGTGGCTGACTCTACGAAGTGACAGATGACAGGTGACAAGATCAACCTGTCTGTGTCCTGTCACCGTTCACCGGCCACTCGTAAAAGCTATGTCAATCATCTCGGACGTCATCGAGTCGACGAAGGCCATCATCAAGGGCATGGGCGTGACGCTCTCTTACATCCCGAAAGAGAAGTGGACCGTCTCGTACCCGGACGAGCCCGTCACGATGCAGCCGCGCTACCGGGGCCAGCAC
>JBOGOY010000131.1:0-8076 GCA_050748185.1 Pyrinomonadaceae bacterium | reverse complement strand
CCGTCCCGGTTCGCGTCGCCCTCGACGGCGGCGGTGGCCGGATCGTCCGGCGCAACATCGGCGTGAATCTCGTTGATGACGAGCGGCGCTACGGCCGTCAACGTGACTTGGGCCGAGATCGAACCTCCCGCGCCGTTCGAGGCCGAGACTGTGATTGTGGTTTGTCCGACGCCTACAGCGCGGCAGAGACCGGCTTGATCAATCGTCGCAACGTGCGGTGTGTTGGTGGACCAGTCGAACACAACGCCGAGGACGACTTGATTGTTTTGATCGTAAGCGCGTGCCGTGAGTTGTCGTGTGCCGCCGCGGTTGAGGGCAAAGCCTGCGACGGGCTCAATGTCGAGGCGCTGGATGACGCGCGGCGGCTCGTTGACACGTAGCACCGCGGCATTACTCGTCACCGTCGCAGTGCCCGCACCGGGCGCGCTGGCCGTGATGCGCGCTTCGCCCGCGCGCAAGCCTCGTAAGGTGGCGGTTGCCACGCCCGTCGAGGGGGCCGCCATCACGCCGACAATGCTCGCCGTGCTCGCGTCACTCGTCGCAAAGCTCAACTCAACTTCTGTCATGACGCGGTTAAATTGATCGAAGCCGCGCGCCGTGAATTGCTGTTCGTTGCCTACCAAGACAATAGCTGACGAGGGAGACAGTTCGATGCGCTGCAACACGGGCGGAGGCTCGCGCACGGTCAAAGCGGCCACGGCCCGAACATTGCGCGCGGTCGCCGTGATGGTTGTCACGCCGACGGAAAGGCCGTGGACCAGTCCTTGCGAATTGACCGAAGCGAGGGAAGCGTCGCCCGTCGTCCAGCGGAAGATGACGCCGGGAATCTCTCGCCCGTCGGCGGCAAAGGCCCGCGCGTCGAATTGCTGCCGGTCGCCGGTGACGATCGAGGCGGCGACGGGTTCGATCTCGAGGCGGGCCAATGGGACGGTGATCTCGAATGGGGTGCCGTCCAAATGCGCGCCGGGTGAGAAGCGGCGTAGGTCTGCGCCGCCAGCGTTCAGGTGCGGAGCGAACTCACCGCCGATGTCGGGCGCGCGTGTCAGCGATTGGTCCCTGTCGCCTTCAAGGCCCATACTTCCGCCATAAGTCAAATGCTCGATTGTCTGGCCGCTCGGGTCGGCAAGAGTGATGGTGCTGCCGCCGTTGAGCAAAGATAGCCCGCCGGTCGAGGCCGTGAGGACAAGAGCGCCGCCGAAAGCAGGATGACTTGGATCGAAGGTCGCAGCCTGAGCACTGCCGAACACCACCACGGAAGCGCCCGGCGCGAGAATTGTCTCGGGGGCGAAGGCGTGGCGTAAGGTGTCGGAACCGCTGCTGTTGCGAGTGAGGATGCTATAGCCGCCGAGATCGAGATCGGCTTCGGACGCATTGACGATCTCGACAAATTCGTCTTGCGAAGCGCTGCGAACGCCGTCTTGGTTAGCGTCGCCGGCGGAACCATCCGGCGGGTCTGCGAGGGCTTCGTTGAGAACGAGCGTAAGCGGATAAACTTCGAGCGCCGCGCGGGTGACTGTGGGGCCAGAAGCGGCGGCGATGGAAGTGTTACCGGCCCGCAGGCCGACTGCTTCGCCGGCAGAGTTGACCTGCGCCACGCCCGCTTCGGTCGAACTGAAAGCGACGGGCGCGTCGGGAATGACGAGACCCTCGATGTCGAGCACGGTGGCTGCGAAGCGTGCCTTGCGGCCGACGCCGATGCGGGCGGTCAGTGGCGTGAGGATGATCGACGCGGGGCGTCTCGTGCCGCCAAACTCTAAAGTAGTTGGATTACTGTCTCGCCCGTCGGCGCGCACGACCAGAGGCACGACGCCCGCCCCCGCCAACTCGTGCCGCAGACGGACGTGAATCTCGTCAAGCCCCGGCAGATCAGGTGAAGCCACAATCCGCTCGACCGCCAAAGGACGGCCGCCAACTTCGACTTCGACGCGCGCTGCCCCGCGCAGGCCCGTGCCGAAGATGGTCAGACGCCGGAGTTCGCCGTTCGGGCCGACCGGATCGAACGGCAGGCGTAAGAACGTCTGCGACTCAAGGGCGACTGCCGCGCCCGCGCCGTCGCCCGTCTCGGTGAAGACGCCCGGCGCGCTTGCAGAGACGTTGACCGGCGTGCGCGATACGTAGCCGTCATGATTGCGTACCGCGAACTCGGCAACGCCAATCTCAGTTTCGGGCGGGACTTGAAAGTTAAACTGCGTCGGCGAAACGAAGAAGAGTTGCGCGGGACGGTTGTTGACGAAGAGCTGCACGTTCGCTTGAGAGCGCGGAAAAGCGCCGCCCACGCCGCGCACGGTCTGTGCAGTAACGAGCGCGAGATTGGTCCCCGTAGCGACGGCGATCTGGCCGGGCGCAAGCGTCTTGATGGCAGCCGGCTCTCCGCCGAAAGTGGCGGCGTGTGTGGCGTGAAGCGCGGTTGAAAAGGGAACGCGGGCGGGCAGGTCGAGCGCATAAATCTCTGAGTTGTCATTAAATTCAAGCGAAGTGACGGAGCCTGACAGAACGCGCGGAAAGTTGAAGGCGATGATTGATCCGTCGTCGCTGAGTGAGGAGACGATCTCCGCGTCGGCTTCGCGAGGGGCATTGGTGATGAGCGAAAGTTGATTCGTCGGGATGTCGTAAAGGTATAGTTCGACGCTCCTGTCCGGATTCATCCCGTTCACATTCCGCTTTGTCGCGAAAGCGATGCGCGCGCCGTCGCCGCTGATCGTCGGGTGCGGCGGTACATCGCGGGCGGCGTCCGCAAGGGAAGTGATCTGACGGACGACTCCGTTGCGCCCGTCGGAGAACAGAATCTGTCTTTCGCCCGCGTCAGAGATGGTCGAGTACACCACGCGCGCCCCGTCGTCGCTGATGGCGCGGCCGTGGGTCAGCCCCAGTTGGTTGACGTTTACGGCGAGCACACGCACGATGCCGGAGGCGATCTCAAGCAGCACGAGGTCGCGCGTTTCGGACGGTCCGCCCGCTTGAGTCCCATTGTCCTGAACGAAGGCGACGTGGGTTCCGTCGCCGCTCAACTTCGCCCCCGAGGCTCCGAAGACGCCGACGGAATCCGTCAGCTGCCTGAAAGAACCCAGCCGCGTGTCGTAGAGAAAGATCTCCGAGTTGCCGTCTCTGTTTGCGCCGGTCAGGTCGCGGTTAGAAGCGAAGGCGAGCAAGCCGCCGTCGTCCGAGATCGAGGGCTGAAAGTTTCCTTCAACGGCCGCCTGCGCGGGCGTCTCGGGCGTCGTGTCCGTGACCTGACGCAGCCGCGCGCCGTCGTGGAAGAAAATCTCAAAGTTGCCATCGCGGTTAGCGCCGGAGAGGTCCGCGCGGCTGGCGAAGGCGAGGCGCGCGCCGTCCTGTGACATCGCCGGGGCGGGGGCGCGCGAACTCGCAAGCTGTGTGAATCGCAGCGCGTCGCCGCCTGCCAAGTTTGCTCTCAAGAAGCGAAAGCCCGCGGGGCCAGCCGTGTCCGAAAGGTCCGCCGTGGATTCAAAAGCGACGACGCGCCCGTCGCCCGAAAGAGTCGGGTTGAGGTTCAGGCTGTGCTCGGCGGTGGTCGTGATCCGTCGCGGTGCGCCGGACTGCGAACCTGCCGAAGCCGCGTACAGGCAGAAGGTGGCTGAAACGATGAGGACGGAAAGGCAAAGCCTTGTGTGAGAGTTCAAGGCCGGCTCCTGTTGTCTGGCGCGCCGCTGAAATCAAGGGCGGCACGGTGAAAATAGATGACGGCCAGCGTGTTGCCAGCGCTCTAACGAGGCCCTGTAGTTGGCTGTGTGATGACTCAACGCTTAAAAGTTAGAGAGCAGACGCGAGGTGTGAATGTGAGGTCGCGCGTCGAGTAATCGTTATGTCCCTGACGGCGCGGCATTCTACACCTTTAGGGAGCGAAGGCAAGAAGTATTTTCGGCAACGGGTCATTTCCATTTACTGCGGGCGCTGGCCTCGCTGCGCGAGGAAGTTGTTCTGGCAGGCAATCGCGGCAGAGCGAATCTCCGTGAATTCCGGTCGCGCGCGGAGCGTGGTGAAGAACGGGTCGGACTCTATCGCGGGGTACGAACAATAGTTGCCCTTGATGGCGCGCCGCAGCATTTCGAGAGCGGCGTCCGATTGGCCGCAGTAGGCGAGATGCGCGGCGGAAAAGTAATTCGTTTCGGGATCATCCGAAGGTTGCACAGCCTCTGCCAACGCGCGAATTTCCGGCGCGGGCTGATGTTGAATGTAAGCCAACAACACGTCGTAGCCCGCCCACTGCGGAGTGTGCGCCAGTCCGAGTTGCAACGCTTCCTGCTCTTTGCCTTGGCGGACGAACATGTGGAGGGAAAGCGCTTTCGCCCAATCCGAACCACGATCAAGATTGAGATAGTTCAGCGCACGCGGATAGTCGCCGCTCAGAAGAAACGTGACCGCACATGAGCGCAAACCGGCAGTTTGTGTTTGGGCATCGAGGAAGAATGCGGTCTCGCAATGGCTGGCAGACTCCGGCAACAAACCCGCGTAGCGGAACACATAGCTCAACACGAAGTGGGCATCGACGCTCTCGGGACGCCGGCGAACGAGGTCTTCAGCCTCTCGATAAGCGCGGGCTATCTCGCCGCGTTCGACGCGATTCACGATCAGTCCGGCACCGGCGACGACGTCATCGGGATCGAGAGCTAAGGCCCGCTCGGCGGCTACAACCGACCGCTCTACTGAACCGCTGCTTCCTTTCTCGTAGTGATCCTCGATGTAATAGCGACGGCTCAACGCGACCCAAGCCGGCGCGTAATTTGGCTCCATGGCCACAGCTTTCTCAAGCATGGATATCGCTTCCCTACTGGATGCGGGATCCAACGGCACAGCCAAACTTCGCAGAAACAGATTGTATGCCTCCTCGCTCTGGGGCTGGCCTCCCTCATCCGTTGCAGTTGCACCGAAGGCGGGGGCCAGACCTCTCCGCACCCGGAGCGCGATCTGCACCTGCGTCGCGATCATGCTCTGAGCGGGCGCATCGATCTTATCTCGCCACAAGACGCCGTTGGTCTCCACGTCAATAGCTTCCAGCGTAATGTGCAGTTGGTCTCCTGTCTTAATGAAGTGGCCCGTCACAACACTGCCCACGCGCATCTCCCGTCCCGCTTTTTGGAGGTCGAGATTAGGCTGGTCGTATTTGCTGGTTGTCGCAAACGGTCGCACCGCCAGCCCGCGCGTGTGGCTCAGAGTAGTCGCAATCTCGTCCGGCAGCGCGAGGCGCAGATAGTCGAGGCTCTGGTCGGAGCCGACGTTCTGAAACGGCAGGACGGCCACCGTCTTGACCTGTGGCGTCAGAGAAGGCGAATTTCTGTAGAAGTTGAGGAGCGCTGCGGCAGCAACCAACAAGGCGACGCCCGCGAGCGCCAGCCAAGGGAGGCGGGCGCGCGCTTGCGCCCGCTTGCGTTCCGCCTTCTGCGCGCGTTGTTGCGCCGCTGCTAACTCATCGCGTTCGACGCGACGGCGGTCGAGACCCGTCAGTCGTTCGGCGAACTCCGCCGCCGTTTTGAGACGACGTGCGGGATTCCCGCAGGCAGCTTCGGCAATGTCCTCGCGCACGAGCGGGTCATCAACGTCGGCCTCCCATCCCGGCGCGAGTGGCTTGCGGAAATCGCCGGCGACGAGTTGGTAGAGCAACACGCCGAGGGCGTACACGTCGGAAGCTGCCGTCGGAGATTGCCCGGCGACGACTTCCGGCGCGACGTACATCACAGTGCCTGACAGCGAGCCTATGTCTTCCGTGTGCGTGAACCCCATGTTCGTGATCCCGAGCGCGCCCAGCCGCGCGGGCGCGAGCAGCGACGCGCTGCCGAAGTCGGCGATCTTGATTTGGGATTCTCCTTCCGGCGTGGTCGAGACCAAGATATTTCCCGGCTTGAGGTCTTTGTGCAGAACGCCGAGGTCGTGCGCCGCAGCGACGGCGCGGGCGACATCCGCCAGCAGACGCAGACGCACCTCCGGCGATATGTCGCCCAGCCCGCCCTGCGCCGCAGCCCACTCCGCCAGATTGGGGCCGCAGTATTCGCTTTCGAGGAAATAAGGCGGGTAGTCGAAGTTCCATTCGAGAATCCGCACGAATTCCGGGCGGTCGCCGAGTGATTCATGCAGCAGGCGTGCGAGTGTGACTTCGCGCTTCAGGCTCTTGAGGCGGGCGTCGTCGGGGGCAAACTTGAAGACGCGCTGCTCGTGTGTCTTCGGATGTTCGGCCAGCCACACTTCGCCGGAAGGCGAGAGGTCGAGGCGGCGTGCGAGCCGCCACTGCTCACGGCAGGGGACACGCTCGCCTTCATTGAGTTGGAGTTCGTGAGAGACGGGCGGGGACGCCGGCCTGCTTTGCACCGGCACGGCCAGACGATAGCCCACGCGCGGCAGCGTGACGATCATGCTGTCATCGCCCAAAGCCTTCCGCAGCTTCGACACGGCAGTAGCCAGCGAACCATCGACTACCATGACGTCGGGCCAGACGGATTCGAGCAATTCGTCTTTCGTCACCACCTCGCCCGCGTGCAGCAGCATTTGATGAAGGACTTCCCACGGCTTTGTCTCAATCTCCACCGCGCGGCCTCGAACCCGCAGTTCGCGCCGCAGCTCGTCAAGCTCGCAGTCGGCGAAGCGCCAGACGTGTCCCGAAATTCTGTGGACTTGTCCGGTCAACTGGGCGGAATCCATGCGGGCCTGCTTTCTTTAGAGTTCTTGAGAGTTGCGTCAGGACATGAAAAATCGAGGTGATGTAGGCTGCGCCTTGTCAAATCCTAGCGGTCTGAGGCGGGCATTCTATCACAGAGCCTGCCAGACGACGCTCAAAGAAACCCTCGCCCAAAGAAATTTTCAGGAGGAAAGAGATGAAAACCCGAACCGCCGTTCTCGCTACTCTGATTTTCCTCGCAACGCTTCAGACAGCCACCGAACAGGCGCGCGTCAGCGGCGCTGTTTCTCAAACAGGCAGCGCCGCCTTAACGGTAGCCAACGGATTTGCGAATCAACCGGGGACGGCTAATCCACTCACCGGGAGAACCGTGGCATTACTCAAAGAGAGCTTTGAACAGTTTTTGCAGAGAAAGGGCATGTTTCAGGGCCTGCCCAGCTCGAACGTCAAGGTGTCGCCGCTGCTGGCATGGGCCTCTTCCTGTAAGACGCACCCGCCGATTTGCCAACAGGCTTTGCACGAAGTACAGGGCGTTGTCGCTGCTTTCGTGAAGATGGACGCCAACGGCAGGGTGACTCTTCCGGGCGTGCCGCCGGGGCCCTACTATCTCTTCACCTTTACCGCTTATCACAACCAACCTCTGATCTGGGATTTGCGAGTTGATCTCAGACCGGGCGCGAGTTCCGTCGTGCTTGATCAACGCAATACGGCGGCTCTTACCGCAGAGCAGGCGCGTGCAGGAACGTCCGCAGGCGGGGTCGCACAGTCTGAAGGTGGGACTACGGCCACAAACAACAACGTGGGACCCGCAACCGCGCGCCGACCGGGCGGGCCGAAGAACGGCGTCTTGAACCTGCGCGCCATCTCCGAATCACGCCAGCCCGTCACTCGCACCATCTTCTACTTGCTGGACGACGATTTTGAAAGCATTCTCCAACGGGCCGGCTTTCAGCCCCAGACGCTGCTCGGCAAACAACAGTCCCGACTGAGTACTTTCGAGTTTACCTTTCGTTTGAAGGCGGTGTCCTCTGTGATGGAGAAAGAACTCTCTGGGCTGGAAAAACTTTTGGGCGGGTCCGCTGGGATGGAAGGATTTTTGGGCGATTCCGCGCTGCCGGAGGATGTCGAGGAACAGTATGCGAATGGGCTCAAGGCGCTCTCGGAGCATACGGTCGCGACCATCAAGACGGACAGCTACGGCAGGGCCGTCTTCCCCCGCCTCCCCGCAGGCGTTTACTACGTGTACGGCACGGCCAGCGAATTCGTCAAAACGGGAACAAGGGGAACCGTCACGGGGAATACCGTCACGCTCAACGACACCGGCCACCAAAACGCGACCATCTGGAACCTGAAAGTCGCGGTTAAGCCGGGACAGAATTCCGTGATACTGACTCCCGACAACGCAGCTTTCACGGGAAACTGAGCGCCAAGTGCGTCTCACGCTGCAT
>JBOGOY010000130.1:0-8081 GCA_050748185.1 Pyrinomonadaceae bacterium | reverse complement strand
CTTCCGGCCGCAGCCCATCGAGTTAAGCCTCCGGAGAGGCCGAGCCTCACCGAACATAAGGCGGCCGAGCCGCGAGACAAAAGCAACATAAGCCAAGTTGTCTGAAACTCAGTCCGCGTCGAGAATCCTCTCGCACTTTGTTCGCCAGCGCGTCGGGCGTGAAGGGCTTTTGCAGGAACGGCGTGCCTGCGTCGAGTACGCCGTGGCGGACGATGGCGTCGTCGGCATAGCCGGACATGTAGAGCACACGCACCTCCGGGTGCCGCTCCTGAAAGGCCTGCGCCAACTCGCGCCCGTTCATTCCCGGCATCACCACACCGGTAATCAGCAGATCGACGTCGGCCCCGCGTTGCTCGCCGAGCGCCAGCGCCGCCCCGCCGTGCGGCGCTTCCAGTACCTCATAGCCGCCCATCTCCAGAATCTCGCGCGTCATCCGGCGCACGAGTTCTTCGTCTTCCACGAGCAGGATTGTCTCCGTGCCGCGCGGCAACTTGCGCGCGCCGGCCTCCGATTGGTGCGCCTCGCGCGGCTCGTCCACGCGCGACAGGTAAATCTTAAACGTCGTCCCGACGCCCGGCTCGCTATAAACCCAGATGTTGCCGCCCGACTGCTTAAGGATGCCGTACACGGTCGAGAGGCCGCGGCCCGTCCCCAATCTGAGTTGTGGCAGAGCAAAGAATTCCTAGTTGAATATGCGAAGTGATGAAATAGCATAGCTTAGCCGTTAGGGAATCACGGTTGGCAGCTAACATTTGGGTTGAACGCCTGTCAACTGACAGACTAACCGAGTCACACTTTTAATTGCGCCCGGCCCAACTACTCCGGCCATGAAGACATTGACAGGCTCGGCGTGCGGTGTAAGAATGCGCCATCCGAAAATGCAATCCTCGCCTTTTGTCATAGCAGTGTTTTCCTGAAAAGGATGGAAAGGAAGGATCGTGATGCCTGTAAATGACACCCGACGGCTTGCGACTGCCGCCGCCGTATTCTTATCACTCCTCGCATTGGCCTCTACCGCCGCCGCAGACCCCGTCATCTTTTCCGCGTCCGGCGCTAACCCGGCGGGCATCCAGTCAACGGTCGATGCCTTTCGCACTCAGTTGGGCGCGCTCAACCCGAACGTCGCCGGTTCTTTCGGCAGCGGGCGGCGCGAGATTAACTGGGACGGAGTGCCGAACGGCTTCTCGGCTCCCAACAACCTGCCGGCTAACTTTTTCAACGCCAACTCGCCGCGCGGGGCCGTCTTCTCGACGCCGGGGTCGGGCTTTCAAGTGAGCGCCAACGCGGGCGTCGCCCCCACCGAATTCGACAATATCAACCCCACTTACTCGGCGCAGTTTCAACCTTTCAGCGCGCAACGGCTGTTCACGGCGGTCGGCAGTAACATCCTCGATGTCACTTTCTTCATCCCCGGCAGCAACACGGCGGCGACCGTCAGCGGGTTCGGGTCGGTCTTTACCGATGTCGATCTCACCCTCACCACGAGCATTCAGTTTTTCGATCAGAACGATGTCTCGCTCGGCACTTTCTTCGCCGCGACTAACGACAATGGCCTATCGTTCCTCGGCGTTTTCTTTAACGCCGGCGAGCGCATCTCGCGCGTGCGGCTCGTCAACGGCAACACTGCCCTCGGCCCGAATGAGACCGGCGGGATTGACCTCGTCGTGATGGACGACTTCATCTACGGCGAGCCGGGCAACGCTGCCGCCACCCCGGAACCGGCGACGGTCGTTTTACTCGGCACGGGATTGGCGGGGGTGGCGGCGGGACTGCGCCGCCGGCGTGGCGTGGGTAAGTGACAACGACGTGCCGCTTCTCGCCGGACGGTATAGCGGCAATTCCGAAACCGATGGCATCCCGCGCGGGCATCACTCGCCCGCGCGGGATGTCTTGCTGTAGAGCGACAATTACCGCCAGCCGATGTTAAAATCACGGCATTATTGAAAATTTTCTGGAGCAACTCATTTGAGCCGCGAATTAAGAGTAATCAGTAATGTGCCTTCGACGCGACCGCCGCGCGGGCCGAAGCCCGAATGGCTGCGGATCAAACTCGGCGATCCGACGAACCAGAATCACGTCCTGAAGTTGATCGAGGGCCTCAACCTGCACACGGTCTGTCAGGAAGCGCGCTGCCCGAACATCTTCGAGTGCTGGTCTGACCGCACCGCCACCTTCATGCTCGGCGGCGATACCTGCACGCGCCATTGCGGCTTCTGCGCCGTCAACAAGGGCCAACCCGAAGCGCTCGATGCGGAAGAGCCGCGCCACGTCGCCGAAGCGGTCAGGCATTTAGACCTCGCGCACGCCGTCATCACCTCCGTCAACCGCGACGATCTCGCGGACGGCGGCGCGGCTCACTGGGCCGCAACCATCCGCGAAGTGCGCGCGGCGAACCCCGGCTGCAAGATCGAGGTTTTAATCCCAGACTTCAACGGCGACGAGCAGGCGCTCGACGCAGTGCTCGCGGCGCGCCCCGACGTGCTCAACCACAACACCGAGACGATCGCGCGCCTTTACCGCCGCGTGCGCCCCGACGCGAAGTATCAACAGACGTTGACGCTGTTAGAGCGCGCCGCGCGCTGGCGCGACACAGAGCAACCGGAGATGCTGACCAAGAGCGGCATCATGGCGGGCTTAGGGGAGACGTTTGAGGAAGTGGTCGAATTGATGAAAGACCTGCGCGGGGTGTCGTGCGACATCATGACCATCGGCCAGTATCTCCAGCCGCACGCACGCCGCCTGCCCGTCGAGCGCTACGTCACGCCGGAAGAGTTTGCGCGCTGGCGCGAGGTCGGTTTAGGGCTCGGCTTCCGCCACGTCGAGTCGAGCCCGCTGACGCGCTCTTCCTACCACGCCCGGCAGCAGACCGAAGCGCCCACTCAAGCCGTCGTGGCCGAAGCCGCCCTCGCCCCGGCAGCCGGCTGAGCGCCGCATGATCTCAAGAGGTCTGACAACCCACTCGTCTTGTTGTCGCCGCGCCGGCCCGGGAGTCGCCGGTGCTCAAAGGTCAGATCATGAGAGCCATATCTCTATTTCAATTCTTTCTCGCCTCTATGCTGTTATCGACTTCCGCGCTCGCCTCCGCGAACAAGGTGTCGAAAGAGACGCTGCCCTCACAGGGCGTTAAGCGAACCTATTATCTCTTCGTGCCGAGTTCAGTGCAGGCCGCCGAGTCGGCCCCGCTGCTCGTCCTCCTGCACGGCTCCGGGCGGAACGGCCTCTCGCTCGTCGAGAAGTGGAAGGAGTTGGCTGAACGCGAAGGCGTCATCCTCGCCGGGCCGGACGCGCGCGACAAGCGTGGGTGGCAGATTCCCGCCGACGGCCCCGACTTCATACGCGAACTGATTGAGGCGCTGCGAGCGAAGTACCCGGTCAACCCACGCCGCGTGTACCTCTTTGGTCACTCGGCCGGGGCCGTCTTCGCCATCAACCTTTCAATGCTTGAGTCGGAATACTTCGCTGCGACCGCGGTTCACGCCGGTTCTTGGCGAACCGAGAAAGAGATTTCCTACATCGAGTACGCAAGGCGCAAATCCCCGCTGGCGATCATCGTCGGCGACAGAGACGCCTTCTTCCCTCTGGATTCGGTGAAGGCCACGGAGCAGGCGCTCAAGAGCCGGGGATTCCCGATCGAACTGACGATCATGAAGGGGCACGATCACTGGTATTACGACCTTGCGCCAGAGATTAACCGCAACGCTTGGAGTTTTCTCCGCCAGTACGAACTGGCCGGCGAACAGAAATATGCGGAGTACAACCGTCCCGATGAGGCTCGGCAGGCCAATGCGGCGATCGAGCAACTGAACAAGCTGCGGGGCAAAGTCAACGAACTGATGCAGCGCTTCTACGCCGTCGAGGAAGAAATACGCACGAAGAGCGTTGCCGGCGAGAGAAGTTTACTCGCCGATCTCGCCCGCGAAGAGGTGCGTCTGCTGACCGCGGGGGTCGCCCTGCACCAAGAAGCTACGGTCGCGGCCGAAGGGCTGAGCCGACTCAAGCTGAAGGGCGAACATTCACATTTCTTTGCTCTGCTCGCTCAAGTCGAGCGTAAACGGGCCGAGGCGCTGGAAGTGCTGCTCGGCCGCGCCGAATTGCTGCTCGGCGCCGAGTTGCCCGATGTCATTTCGGCCAAGCGGAACGCGGCGTTAAGTAAGGCCGAGGGGTTGCAAAAAGAGGCCGACGAATTAGAGCGAAAGGCCGAGCAAGTTAAAGCGGCGCCCGGGGCTTGAGGGTAAAAGTCTCGACGCCGCGGCGTAAAAACTTTGTCTCACACGAAGGGCGCAAAGACAACACGGTTCTTTGCGCCCTTCGCTCGTCTTCAAGTGGAATTGGCTCCTGTCCCGATTGATTCAGTTTTACTATCTCTGCCGCCGGCATATTAGAACGCGATCTTGCCCGCAGCAGCTTATTCCCCGCCCGCGAACATCCGCCGATAGTGACGATACCAATCGCTCTGAAAAACTTCCGCCGGATCGTAACGCCGTTTGAGCCGTAAAAACTCGTGCATGCGCGGGTGGCACGCCTCGACTTGCGCGCGGGTCGCCCAACGGTGGTAGGTGAGGTAGTAGCTGCCGCCGAACTCGTGCGCGCGCGCCATCAGGCGGCGGAAGTCGGCGCGCGCTCTGGCGACACCCGCCGCGTCGTGGCCCACGTGCAAGTTGAAGACGACGCAGGCGTAAGGCTCTCTGGCCCACGCGAGAAAGCTTTCGTCGTCGCGTTCGATGAGCCGCACCGTGCCGTAAATCAATTCGGCCGCATGAGTTCTGAAATCCACGCGCGCCGCCTCCATGAAATCCGCCAGCCGCGCCCGCGGCACATAGACCTCCGTGATCATCTCGCTCCCGCGCACGCGCGCCCCGAGTCGTCGATCCAACCGCCCGTGGTAATCGTCGAGGTAAAAACTCAACTGGTGCGTATCGGACCAATAGACCTGCCCCGACGTTTTCAGGTAGTGATCGGCGTAAACCTCGAACGCGCGGCGGCGGTCGGTGTGGGCGAGGTACAGCAGTTCGCCCCACTCTTCCGCCGACAGTTCCTTCTGTCCATCGCGGAGCGGCGCGTCGTCCGCGACCGGACGGTAGCAGGAGAGGATGCCGGTGCGGAGGAACCCTTCGGAATCGGCGTCGGTCATGAATTGGAAGTCGCCGTAGAGGAAGCCTTCGGCGATGCGCTGGTCGAAGAGGGTGGTCAGTTCGCGTGTCTCCGCGAGACGGACGATCCGCTCCAGTTTACGCCGCGGCGCGAGCCGGAGCGTCACGCTATAGACGACACCGAACAGCCCGTAGCCGCCCGCGGCGAGGCGGAACAAGTCGGAGTTCTCGCGGCGGCTGCACACTCGCGCGCACCCTTGCGCGTCAACGAGCACGAACGACTCGATGTCGTCGATGAAAGGTTTGAGCGTCAGACCCCTGCCGTGAATGTTGGCCGCGAGCGCGCCGCCCACGCTCAGGCGATCCGCGCCGGTCTGCTTTTGACGGATGCCGACCTGCCGCTGCCCGTGCTGCGCCGCGACGGTGTGGGCGATGAGCGCGGGCCAGCGGATGCCCGCTTCGACTTCGAGTTCGGCCCGCTCTGGATCGAACCGCAGCACGCGGTCCATCCGCGACGTGTCGAGCAGGGCGGCGTCAGTCGCGAATTGCTGGCCCCCCATCGCGTGCCTGCCCCCGGCAATCGAGATCGACTGTTGTCGCCCGCGCGTCGCGCCGCGGACGAAGTCTTGCAGTTCTTCGAGCGAAGCGGGCACGGCGATCCGCGAGACGCGCGTGCGGTTCAGTTGCGAGTGAACGTCGTTGACGCACAGGCCGCGCGCTTGGCTGCGAAGCGAAGCGACATCTTGCGCCGCCGCCGCCGGGAGGTCGCGGCCTGCGTTGCCATAGACCAGCGTCGTGTGGTTCGTCTCAAGAGTCTTCGACATGGTTAGTTCTTTTCACACGCTGTCGGCGACGCAGAGGTGTTCGCCGACGGCGAGGGGGAGGCGGGATAGTTGTGGATCGTCGAGGTAGCGCCGGCGCAGCGTATCGGCCGTGACGAGTTCACCACGCGGAGACAGCGCATGCGCCGCGAGGAAAGGCGGGAGTTGCGCGGGTCGGAGGCTCCATTTGAACGGCTCGCCGCGCCAGCGCAGCCACCACTTGACGGCGCGCGTCGAGTTGCGGAAAGCGGCGCGCCCGCCCGCGTCTGATTCCATGTAGGTGAAGGCGAAGCGGCTGCCTGCCCCGCCGCGCCGGCCGACGAATTCAAACAGTGCATCCACTTCGCCGGGCGTGAGGTACATCAACAGCCCTTCGGCGATGAAGAGCGTTCGGCGGTCGTCTGCGTCGAAATCATTTGGACGCGCGAGTTGGTCCAGACTCTGGCGACCCAAATCCAGCGGAAGGAAGCGCAGGTTGGAGCCGACACGCAGGCCGCGGCGTGCGAACGCCTGTGTTTTGAACTGCTGTGTGGCCGGGTGGTCGATTTCGACGAACCTGACGGCGGGGAACGTCTCGTGCAGCCGCAGCGCCAGCGTGTCGAGGCCCGCGCCGAGGACGACGACCTGACGGAAACCTTCTTTTTCGAGCGCGGTGCGCGCGGTCTCTTCGAGAAAGCGCTTCCGCAGGGCGTAATGCAGGCTGATGCCGGGGATCGTGAGGCGTTCGGCGGCGGCGCGCAGCGTGCGCCGCAGAAGACGCACGGGGGCGGCGGCGTCCGCGCGTGACAGACGGGCCAGCCACGAGCGCGACGGCGCGACGAACTGCGCGCACAACTCCGCGGCGCGCGGTGGGACCAAGTGGCCGACGAGTGGATCGGCGGCAAGTGCCGCCGTGCTGCGGGCGATAAGCCGGGCTGTGGCGCTTGGTTGGTGTGCTCGCATGATTTGCCATCGGCCCTTCCGGGGCCGATGGCAAGATACGGGTCGGCGCGCGCGTCGGCGCTCAAGCGTGTGGCAGTTCCTCGATTGTCATAGCTGAGAAAGAAGAGAGGATGGGATGGGCTTGCTGGCTCACTGCCCGGTGAAGTCTTCGATGTCGAATCGCTTGAGGAGGGCTTCGAGGTGTTTTGGCTCGAAGGCGAAGTTGGTGCCGGCGATGATGCGGCGATCCCCTTCGGTCGAGAGCCACATGTTGGTCTGCTCGGGCGAGTTTTCCTTCAGGTACTTTTTGTCTTCGGCCGCGAAGGGCTCACCGTCCTTGCGCTTGAACACCAACACGCGGACGAACTGGCCCTTGCGGACGTAAGCCAGATCGCGCTCGAACTCGGTGAGTTGCCGCGGCGGGGCAGCGTTGTCGTTGGTGTCTGAGCCGGCGCGGCTGCATCCGCCCGTCAGTAAAAGGGCGACGAGAAGAAAGAAGAAATAAACCTTGCCGCCCCGGCCCAAATCCGTTTCATGCCTTCTCGTCGTGCTCATGCTGCCAGTGTACTGATTATCGCGCCCCTGTCTACGCGACATCCCCGGTCACTCAGACTCCGCCCCTTCGTCCGTCGGCTCATCCTCGTCCGCTGGTTCGCCCCTTTCGTCGCGGATGCGGAGGATGGTGCAGTGCTCGTCTGTGTACACCTCTTCGAACCAGCCGGAATCCATCGCCTTATCGTAAAAATCGTTGTGCACGTCCTCGTTGTCGGTGAAGACGTAGCGCGCGCCGAAGCGCTCGCGGATGAGCGGGCCGGGATCGCGTTCGCGCCCTAAGGTGATCTCTTCGTAGAGCTTCGACAGGTCGCGGTCCCGGTCGTGGAGGTAGTTGGGATCGAGGCCGGAGACGTAGGCGTGCGTCGGGTCGTAGTAGAAGAGTTTGGGGAAGTCGTCCCAGTCGGTATTGAAAACGATTTCGCCGGGCGGGACGTTGCGGCGCATCCACTCGGCCCCGGCCGCGTAGGCCTCGGGCGGAGCGCTCTCCCTGATCTCGCTCCGTTCGGCGCGGACGGTGAAGAACGCGGAGACGGCCAGCAGCAGCGCGACGAACCCGGCCGCCGCGGTGCGCCACAGTTCGCGCTCGCGTTCATTCGCCGCGGCGTCGGCCCGCTCCTGTCGATCGAGGAATGGTTGCAAATCGTCGAGCACGTCGGCCGGCAATTCGTTGAACTTGGCGCGCGCGCCGCCGAGC
>JBOGOY010000129.1:0-8085 GCA_050748185.1 Pyrinomonadaceae bacterium | reverse complement strand
GTTCTGCCCCCGACGACGACTTCGGGGATGCCGTCAACCGCGGTCGCCACTACTGCCTTCCCTTGCGCCATCGCTTCAAGGATCACGAGGGGCAACCCTTCGAGGTGTGTGCTCAGAACAAAAATATCCATCGCGCCGATCATGCGCGGCACGTCTTCACGAAAATCAGTGAAGATAAAATAAGGCGTCATCCCGAATGCGTCCAACTCGCGTTTGACCTCAGCATAATGCACTTTATGATTTTCGCCCTTCGAGTAATCACCCACGATTAAAAAGCAAACGTCAGGATATTCCTTCACGATCAGCTTCGCCGCTTTAATGAGGGTCGCGTAATCCTTCTGCGGCGCCACGCGTGCGACCATACCGATAATTTTTGTGGCAGTGGGTATCCCAAACTCCTGTCTGACTTCGGCGCTCGACGCCTCGCCCCTGACGTCTATCCCATCATACAAGACCAAGCCGCGGTTTGCTGAAACTTGGTAGCCGAAATGTCTCCACGTGTCCTGAGAGACGAAGACAAATTTATCAACCGCGCTGAGTACCAGACGATCGCGGAGGGGAATTTCGGCGAAACGGTTCCTGACGTGGCAAAGCACGGGCAACCGGGCCATCCGTCCGGCCACGGCTGAATAGCAGCAGGCCAAGAAATCTGAGCAGTGAACTAGGTCAACCTTCCTGCGTTTCAACTCTTTGGCTAGGCGGGATGAGGCGCGAAGGTAGCCGCCCGGTCGCCGCAGACTAGGTTCAACAATCTCATAACCTACCGTGTCCACGCCGGCCGCCCTGAACATTTCCGACACCGCGTTTTCGCCTTCCGGACAGAAGACGATATTATTGAAATCGCGAGCTACGGACTGAATGATACGAAGGGTGGCGTGTTCCGTGCCGCCGATCGATGACCATGGCATAATGTGTGCGATGGTAGCGTGTGATGATGACATAATCCTTAACTACAGCGGCGTATCAACTTCGAACAATCACTAAACCGGCTTAAGTCAAAATCTACTCCGCGCGCCAGCCCAAGCCGCGCCACGCTCCGTGTGAGACAAACTTACCAACCGCGCGCCGAAAACTTTGCCCGCGCCTTAGCTGTTTCCCGGTAGTTACACCGGATATGGCATAAAAGGGGTAAACGGGCCAATTTTCCCGCGATGGCGGCGTCATAGGCGGCCTGACCGATTCGGATCAGTTGTTTAATCGATAATTACGACATTTTATATGGGCGGGAGTATGAGGACGTCGGTAAACAGGAACAGTCCCGAGTAGCTTCGACGCGCGCGCCCGCGTCTTCAACCAACGCGCGGTGAAATCTGAGGTCTCCGCCGTGGCGGTTTCCTCATGATTTATCTTACCCTGTTACCCCGAATTGCCTCAACCCCTTAAATCGATCATTTTGCGCCGCCTCTTTTCTCTTCGGGATGAAAGGTTCATCAGCGATTCCCGCCTGAGTTTGAAATATCCGGTCGATTCTATATATTGGATTACAGCGAGATCGGGGCGGCGGCGACTGACGAGCCGCCATCGCCGAAGGAATTAACCGCCGACATGAGGCGAAAAGCGCGGCTGGAGATCGCCGCGCACAAGCTCCTGCCGTAAGCGCAGCGTCATTCAACATTCAGTGACCATCATGGCATCGGCAGACACCTCCGCAGGGAGAGAAGAACAGCGCATGTCGCCCGTCGTGAGCGTCATCGTCCCCGCCTTCCGGGCCGCCAAGTACGTGGGCGAGGCGCTGCATTCGGTATTCACACAGACTTTTGAGGATCATGAGATCGTCGTCGTCAACGACTGCTCCCCGGACACGGAAGAGTTGGAAAAAGTCCTCGAAGGGTTTCGCGGGCGGGTAATTTACCTGAAGCGCGAGCAGAACGGCGGCCCCGGCGCGGCGCGCAACACGGGCATCCTCGCCGCACGGGGCGAGTACCTCGCCTTTCTCGACGCGGATGATTATTGGGAGCCGACGTTTCTGGCCGAGCAGATGGCTTTCCTGCGGCAGCGACCGGACGTGAGTCTGGTCTATTCGGACGCCAGTTGGTTCGTCGAAGGGTCGGGCGAGGTGATCGGCACGTTGATGACGGCGGCCCCGTCTAATGGCGAACCGACCTTCGACAGCCTGCTGCGACAGGAGTGCACTGTGGGGACATCGGCCGTCGTGGTGCGGCGACAGGCGATTATCGATGCCGGCCTCTTTGATCCGGACATCGGCAACTACTCAGAGGATTTCGACCTCTACCTTCGGGTCGCCAAGTCGGGCGCGCGCATGGCGTACCAGCGCAAGCTGTTGGTCCATCACCGCGTCCACCCTGAAAGTTTGGTGGCCGAGCCGCTGAAACTCCCGCAAGGCGCGCTGCGGGTGCTGGAGAAGACAGCCGGGCGCGCAGACCTGACGCCGGAGCAGCGGACTCTGATTAACCGGACGCGCGCGCGGATACAAGCGGACCTCGATCTCCAGCGCGCGCAGTTGGCGCTCAAGCGCGGGGAGTTCGCCGAAGCGCTGCGCGGCGTCAGCGCGGCGCATGCGTTCTATCGCACTTGGAAGCTCAAGTTCATCATGCTGGCGCTTCGCATGTTCCCAAGTCTCCTGTTGCGCGTGCATAAACTTCGCGGAGTCTAGCTCCACAGCTCCGGACGGCCAGTCGTGACGCCCTCTGGGTAGCCCGTGCAACAAACGAGAACGAAGACCGAATGTACATGTCGAAGCGATTTCTCCAGAAGACACTCAATTCGCGTTACCTCACGCCCCTGTGGGTTCCACTATCGCGCGACAGAATTTCCATCTTCACGCTTCACCGTTTCGCCGCGCCCGAGCAGCGGGTGAGCGGTCACGACCGGGCGGTGCTGCGCCAGACGCTCGCACAACTTCGCCGCGGTCAATACAACATCCTTTCGCTGGACGAGGCCGTGCGCCGGCTGCGTGAGCGGCTCGGCTTCCCGCCCCGCTCTCTGGTCTTCACGGTGGACGACGGCTATTTCGACTTCGCAGAGGTGGGGGCCAAAGTATTCTCAGACTTCGATTGCCCCGTTACCGTCTTTCTGACGACGGGCTTCCTCGAAGGGACGCACTGGCACTGGTGGGATAAGATCGATCACGTCATCCGTCAGACCTCGGCGCGAAGGCTCTCGCTCGCATTCAAAGGTCAGGAGTTGACCATTCAACTTGACGACTCGGCGGCGAACCGCCCCACGATCGCCGGGCGGGTGGCCTTAGACTGCACGACGGTGTCGGAATCGGAGCGGGCAGACTTCATCGACGCTCTGGCGACGGCTGCGGACGTGGAGATACCCGCCCGGCCCCCGGCGCGCTATGCCCCGATGAAGTGGGACGATGCCCGCCACCTCGAACGACAGGGCGTCAGTTTTGGGCCGCACACCATGTCTCACCCGATCCTGATTCAGGCCACGGACGAGGACGCGGCGTGGCAGATCGGCGAATCGTGGAGGCTGCTGCGGCAGCGGATCGCGCGGCCACTGCCGATCTTGGCCTACCCGAACGGGGATTACGGGAGTCGCGAGTTGGAGTTAGTGGCCCGGACGGGCCTCGCCGCGGCCGTGACGACGGAGCAGACCTACGCCCACACCGAAAGATTCCATTCGAGCGATCACGGGAATCTCACGATTCCGCGCTTCGCTTACCCGGATCACCCGGACAATCTCTGCCTGACCGCCGCCGGATTCACGCGCCTGAGCGCCGCGGTTCGTCGCGCACTGCCGTTTCTGCCATGACCTCAAGCAACAACATACATCTGGCCTACGATGGTTATCGCGTAGAGGTCGCTGACGCCTCAAGCCTTGAGGCGTCGCGTTGGGAACGCGAGTTGGAAGCGGCGGGATTCCGGCTCCCTTTCCCCCACCGGACGGCCGCGGCCGAGTTAGAACCATCACCGGGTCCGCTGTTCTTCCTGATCCGCGACGCTTCTTCCGGCGCTCCGCGCGGCGGTTTCGCGGCGCAGCGGCGGCCAAGCCGGGCGCTGCCGGGACATTACCTGCTCCGCGTCGAGCGTTTCGGTCAAGCGCTGCCCGCGGAGGCGCGCGCAGTCGGCGTGCGGGCCTTGGCGGATTTGTGCCGGGCGACGCCGCGCGTCCTGCGCGCTTACCTCGGCGTGTATTCAATCGATCCGTCTGTGCGGCAGGAGATCACGTCGCAGGCGGCGGCGGCCGGGTTCCGCAAGAGTCTGTCACCACGCGGCTACGACGCCACCATCCTCATCGACCTGCGTCCTGACGAAGAGGAGTTGTTTGCGTCGTTTCACGCGACGGCGCGGCGACACGTCCGCGCGGCGGCCAAGCATCCGGTGGAGGTGCGCCTTGTGAATTCGCCTGAGTTCGCCGGCCGTCTGGATTTACTGGTCAGGGAAGTTTTCGCGCGCACCGGCGGAAGCGTCGAGCAACAGGAGTGGCCCGAGATCATCAACTTCTCCGCACGCCACCCGGAACGCTCGCGCCTCGTCGGATTATTCCGCACGGATGCGACCGGCCCCGAATCGCTCCTCGCCTTCGCACATTGTTATCACCACGGCGATCACGCCGAGTACAGCACCGCCGCCTCGTCTCGGAGCACGGACGTGAAAGTGCCGCAGACTTACGTCCTCGCGTGGGATTTAATCCGCTGGGCGAAGCGGCACGGGGCCGTCCACTTCGACTTTGGCGGCGTCACGCCGCTGGCGGACGACGACAGCGGCTCGGACCCGTTGCAGGGCATCTCCGCCTTCAAGCGTTTCTTCTCGAAGACGGAGGCGGTCGTGGCCGACGAGTGGATGCTTGAGCCGAGCCGCCTCAAAGCCGATCTGGCCCGCGTGTTTACGTCCGTCGCCAAATCCATCGCTAAGTCTTGAGGATTCCAGATGCCATCGAGCGCCAAGCCTTCGCTGCCGCTGCCGGAGATTTCCTGCGTCAACCCGCTTTTGCACGCCGACGGGCTGAAGCGGCTCTTCGTCGAGAACGAACGGACTGACTATCCCGGATTTTTCGATCAGGCTTATCCGAGCGCAGTGGCCGAAGGAGCGAAGGCGTGGATCGGGACGAACGCCGAAGGCCGCGTCGTGATGCACGCCTCACGCTTCCCACACCCTTTTCTTTTCGGCGAGCGGCGGGTGACGGGCGGCCTCATCGTCAACATCATGGTGGCGAAAGAATACCGGACCCACCACCCGGCGCGGGCGCTCTTCGAGCGTTACGTGTCCGACTCGCGCGCGGACGGGGAATGCGACTTTCTCTACACGGAAACCACGGAGCGCGGCGCTAACGTGCTGAAGGTGAACGGGGCTTCGGTCATCGGCAGAGTGGGCCGACTCGTGCTGCCGATTCAGGAAGCGCAGCCGGGGCTCGATCTGGCGATGCGGGCTTATCACGGGATGCGGGGTATCGGCACCGGGGCACGCAGTCTGACAGCGACTCACCATCCGGCCGCCTCATTCAGTGCGGAATCGTTCGATGTCCCGGTCGGCGCATCCGACCGCCTCCGCGGGATTCACGGGCGCGGCCTTTATCAACGCCGCGTCAAGGATTATCCGACCGCGCAGGACCACTGGATTACCGTGGAAGGGGACGGTCACACCGCCGCCGCGCTGGTGCGTGGGCCGGAACCGAACGGCCTCGCCACCGTGCTGAAGTTTTATCACCACCCGTCGCAAAACGTCGCCGGCGTCGTGCTGGCGATGGTCCCCGCGCTGCGGCGGATCGGCTGCCGCCGGTTGCAAATTTTAACTTTGCTGGAATCAGAGTTCGCGGGCGAGTTGCGGCGCGCCGGTTTCATCGGGCGCGAATCGCTGCCACTTGTGGCGCTGCCGCTTTCTCCTGCCGGGGAGGAAGTCGTGAAGCGAGTCGGGAAATGGCAGATCACCCAACTCGATCTGGACAGTTAAGCCGTCGTCTACCGCGCTGTTAAGCAGGCCGCCGACACCTCCCACCAGCGATTCATCACCGCCGCTACCTCATCATGCTCACCCCGATTGATCATCAATTCCCCTGTGGGGGTTGGTCGAGGGTCATCGGCGTCGGCTCGCGGATGGGCTCCCAGCGCGCGTAGCGTTCGCCGCGCAGGAACTGGTAGAACGCAATCAGGGCCGCGAGGTTGGCGAGCACGAAATAGAGCGGGAAGGCGAGCGGCCCCGCATGTCTCCCCGCGCGCTCCAACAACCAGCCGGCGGCGGCGGCCACATAGCAGCCGAGTTGGGCGACCAGCACCATGAGGTAAAACGTGGAACCGGCCGCCAGCGCGGCGGAAGTAGCGAACAGCGCGGCGAGGAAGACGGGCACGAGGTAGCGCATAACCTTGTGCGAGAAGAGTTGCACCGCGTAAAACCCGCTCCGCAGCGGGTTCATCATCGCGCGGTGCCGCCACAGGTCCGTGTAGGTTTGCGTGATGACGCGCACGCGCATCCGCATTTCTTTGTGCGTGCGGCTGTTGGTCTCTTCGGTGCAGACGGCCGCCGGCTCGTAGATGGTCCGCAGACCTTGCTCGACCATCTTGGTCGCGATCAGAAAATCGCTGCACGCCTCGTGGTAGAGCGGGACGTAGGCCGAGCGGCGCACCGCGTAGAGACATCCCGAAACGCCGATCAGAGAGCAGACGCGACTCTCATGCTCTTTCAAAAACACTTCGTAATCCCAGTAGGAACGCGCGCCCCGCCCGACACTGGACTGCTCGGGATCGACGTAGATCAAACGGCCGGCCGCGCAGCCGACGGTCGGATCGGCGAAGTTGCGTACCATCACCCGCAGCACGTCGGGCCGGTACAGCGTCGTGGCGTCGGAGAAGAGTAAAACTTCGCTGCCCGCCAGTTCGACCGCCGCATTCTGCGCCGCGGTCTTGCCCAGACGCTCCGGCTGGCGGTGCAGACGCACGCCGCGCGCGGCGTAGGAAAGCGCGATCTCGTCAGTGCGATCGGACGAACAATCCGAGGCGACGATGATTTCGAGCTTGTCTTTCGGGTAGTCGAGCGCGAGTGTGTTGTCGAGTTTGGCCGCCAAATCCCGCTCTTCGTTGTAGGCCGTGATGATGACGCTGACCGAGGGCGTCCAATCGGCGCGCCGCACCTCACGACCGCGCAGCCGGCTGACGAGGAGGAGCAGCATCGGATAGCCGATGTAGGCGTAACACAGCGCCGCCGTACACAGCCAGAACACGGCTTGCAGGATAAACTCAATGCTCATCGTAAAGAACTGTGTCTCGTCCCGGGCGGCCAGAGGGCCGGGGCGTGATGCCGGCCGACATGTTGATCCGCTACCGGCGGACTTGCGGCCTGCGCCGTGATTTCCGTTGACGTTCGCTCGTCAGCCTCATACATACGCCGCAGGCATACGGCGTAGCCGACCAAGTAATAAGCGTACCACTGGTAGGCAACCGAGGCGAAGAAACCGCTGACCATATAGCCGATCAAGCTGACTTGGAGGCCGATCGCCAAATAGTAGTAATGTGTTTGCGGCCGCAGGTTGAATGTCTCGCGTTCCATCCGCCGCAGACCTCTCAGCGGCCCGGTCAAAAACATCATATAAACAACGAGCGCCGTGATGCCCATTTCAGCCGACACTTGTGTAAATGCGTTGTGGGTTACGGTTTCGCCCAGCGAAACCGCGGCGAAATTACCCATCCCGACTCCCGTAATAGGCCACCGGAGTGACACTAAAACAGACCTGTTGAGAATTTCTTGGCGATGGCTACGCGAGCCCATGGCATCAAGGCTGGGGATGAAAATGGAGAGGATCCGATTAGCATAATTACCGGGAGCGAAAGCGATAAATAACGTCAGGCAGATGGGACCGAGAATGGCAATACGCAATCGGTGACGACGTCCGAGTTTCCACAACAACACGCTGGCTATCGCTAAAAGTCCAATGAATCCGGCTCGCGAGTAAGTAACCGTGATGGCGGCGACAGCCATCACCGCGATCACGCCAAAAAGAAGTTTGCCGAGAAGGTTCCGGGACGCCATCATCAAGCCGACGGCGAGCGGCGCCATCGTAACGAAGTGCAGCGCTAAATCGTTCGGATTGCCAAACATGCCACCAAGCAACCCTCTGATACGATAGCCTTCGACGACTAAATTACCGCTCTGGTAATCGCCAATCGCGTTCACACTTAAGAGA
>JBOGOY010000128.1:0-8110 GCA_050748185.1 Pyrinomonadaceae bacterium | reverse complement strand
CTGCTGCACTCGTTCCCCGCGCAATGCGAGATGATCGCTTGTCACGCGGGAAAGACCGAGCCGACCCACGCCGAAATCCTCAAGAAAAATTTCCAGCAATATGCGATCCCCGTGCAAGGGCAGTGCGACATCCTGATCACGGGCATCCCCGACATTTCGCCCTACAACGTCTATTCGATTCTCAATCCGCTGCTGGTGCAGGTGATGGCGCTCGGCTACCACTTCAATTTCTATCGGAACAAGCCGGTGCTGCGGAAGGGCGGCGTGCTGATCCTGCATCATCCCTGTTACGACGAGTTCGATCACAACTTTCACCCGTCATACATCGAGTTCTTCAACCGCCTGTTGCCGGAGACGCGCGACGCAGACACCTTGCGCGACAAGTACGAGCGTGAGTTTGCCAACAACCCGAGTTACGTCGAGATGTACCGGCGCGGTAACGCTTATCACGGCGCGCACCCGTTCTTCATGTGGTACTGGGGCGAGAACGGCCGCCAGCACGTCGGCCGCGTCATCGCCGCCGGGGCCGAGAACGCGCACGTCCCCGACCGCCTCGGCTGGGAGCGCGCCGATAACCTGACCGAAGCGATCGCGATGGCCCGCAGTTACATGGGCCGCTCCGCCGAGATCACGATGCTGCACCAGCCGGTGATCGCCGTCTGCGACGTGGAGTAGAATGCAAGGGTAATGAAATTATCGCCGACAGAGATTTATCAGGGACGCAACGTCTTCATCATCGGGGCCACCGGCTTCGTCGGGAAGGTGTGTCTGAGCATGTTGCTCCACCGCTTCCCGAACGTCGGGCGCGTCTATGTCACCGTGCGCGCGCGCTCTATGGAAGAGTCGCACACGCGCTTCTGGAATAATGTCGTCCCCGCGCCGCCATTCGATCCTTTGCGCGAACGCTACGGCAGCGCCTTCGAGGGCTTCATCCGCGACAAGGTCGAGATCGTCAACGGCGACATCGGAGAGACCAACCTCGGCTTCACCGAAGCAGAAGCGCAGCGCGTCGCCGCTGACATCGACGTGCTGATTAACAGCGCCGGCAACGTCACCTTCAACCCGACCTTAGAGAGCGCGCTCAGGACCAACGTCGTCGGCACGCAAAACGTGATTGCGTTCGCCCGACGGATGAAACGCCCGGCGCTGGTGCACGTTTCGACCTGCTTTGTCGCCGGCAATCGTTCGGGGCCGGTCTGGGAAAGCGACCCGGTCCTCGGCTACTTCCCGCGTCGCGAAGAGTTGCCCGACGTAGAGTTCAACGTCGAGCACGAGATCCGCGACTGCGCGAAGCTCTCGGAGCGCGTGAAGGACGAGGCGCGCGACGCGATGCAGGCCGCGCGGTTTCGCGAGCAGGCTCGCAAACGCCTCTCAGAGGAGGGGCGCGACCCGGACGATCTGGACGCGATGGGCCTCGCGGTCGCGCGCGAGCGCAAGGTCTGGACCCGCCAGCGACTGACGGACCTCGGGATGGAGCGCGCCGAGTGGTGGGGCTGGCCGAACATCTATACCTACACCAAGAGTCTCGGCGAGCAACTTGTCGCCGCCGAGACGGGGCTGGTCCGTGCGATCGTGCGGCCGAGCATCGTCGAGTCGGCGAAAGATTACCCGTTCCCCGGCTGGAACGAAGGCTTTACCACCACCGCGCCGCTCATCTTCATCTCGTTCAAAGGGCAGACGCTGATCCCCGTCAACGAAAAGCTGATTCTGGACATCACGCCGGTGGACCAAGTTACGGCCGTGATGCTCGCCGTCGCCGCCGAAGCGTGCGTCGAAGAACCGCGGCTCGTCTATCAAGCGGCGACCGGAGACTCGAACCCTAACGACATGCGCCGCATTGTCGGGATGGTCGGCCTCTACAAGCGAAAGCACTTTCAGGAGAAAGAGGACGGCTTTAAGTTCGTCAACGAAATTGCCGGGCGGATGGAGGCTCGGCCGGTTACGACCGCGCGCTTCGAGGCGACCTCGACGCCGATGGTCCACGCGGCGGCGAAGCAGGCGTCCACGTTGCTCGGACGCATCCGCCCGCGCTGGGGCGGGGGCCGCGTCTCTGAGATCATCGAGCGGGCGAAGCAGACCGTGGATCGCGTCGAAGAGTTGACGCGCGAGACTAAAGAGGCCTTCGCGTTGTTCCGCCCGTTCATGGTCGAGAACGCTTACATCTTTCGCGCCGACAACGTGCGCTCGCTCTACGCGCGCATCCGCCCTGAGGAGCAGCAACTCCTGCCGTGGAACCCCGAGGCGTTCGATTGGTACGACTACTGGATGAATGTCCACTTCCCCGGTTTGAAGAAGTGGGTCTTCCCGCAGCTCGAAGAGGATATGCGCGTCAAGGAGAAGCGCGTCTACACCTACCGCGATCTGCTGGAACTGTTCGACACCTCGACCAAACGCTACGCGGCGCGCGTCGCGATGCGGATCGAACGCGACGGCCGCAAGGAGCAGTACACCTACGCCGACCTGCAGGAACTGGCGACCCGCGCCGCCGGCTTCTTTGCCGGCGCGGGCGTGCGCCCCGGCGAACGCATCGCGCTCTTGAGCCACAACGCGCCCGAATGGGGCATGACCTACTTCGGCGTCATCAAGGCCGGCGGAACCTGCGTCCCCGTCGATCCCGAAAGTCGCACCGAAGAGGTCGTCAACTTCGCGCGTGCGAGCGGGGCCAAAGGGATCGTGATGAGCGCCGAGATGGACGACAAACACCCGGACTTACGCGACCGCCTGCAAGACGAGAAGTTGGAAACGCAGGTCTGGAAGTTCGACGAAGTTTTCGAGCTGCCGCCGCAACCGGTCGAGGACGAGCGGATCGCTTTGCTGCCGCCGCGCGTGCAGGCTTCGACGGTCGCGTCGCTCATCTTCACGTCGGGCACTACGGGGCGGCCGAAGGGTGTGATGCTCTCGCACAAGAACTTCGCGCACATGGTTTCGATGCTCGCGTCCGTGTTCGACATGAAAACCAGCGACGGCGTGCTCTCGGTGCTGCCGCTGCACCACACCTTCGAGTTCTCGACCGGATTCCTGACGCCGCTCTCGCGCGGCGCGCAGATCACTTATCTGCCGGAATTGACCGGCGAAGAGTTGGCGCGCGCGATTAAGAACGGCCACGTCACCGGCATGGTCGGCGTGCCCGCGTTGTGGGAACTGCTGCACCGGCGGATCAAGAACCGTTTGCGTGAGCGCAGCGAGCTAATCGGCAAAACGGCCGACGGGCTGATCGAAGCTAACAGTTGGCTGCGTGATCACACGCCGCTCAACCTCGGCCAGATCATCTTTCGCCCGATCCATCAGGGTTTGGGCGGACGCATCCGCTACCTCATCAGCGGCGGCTCGGCCTTGAACGAGCGCGTCAAGAAAGATTTTCACGGCCTCGGCTTCACGATCCTCGAAGGCTACGGCCTGACCGAAGCCTCGCCGGTTTTGTCCGTCACCCGCCCGCAAAACAAACTCAACGCCGCGAGCGTCGGCACGGCCCTACCCGGCGTCGAGATAAAAATCTTAGAGCCTGACGAGGCGGGCGTCGGCGAGGTCGTCGCACGCGGCGCAAACGTGATGCTCGGCTATTACGACAACGAAGAGGCGACGCGCTCGGTCCTCGTCAACCGCTGGCTCTACACCGGCGACCTCGGCCGGCTCGACGACGAAGGCCAACTCTATCTCGTCGGCCGCTCGAAAGAGATCATCGTCGATACCAACGGCAAGAACGTTTACCCGGACGAGATCGAAGAACTCTACAGCGACTCGCCTTACATCAAGGAACTGAGCGTCGTCGGCCTGCCGGACGTGCTTGGCGAGAAGGTCGCTTGTCTGGTCGTGCCCGATTACGATCACGACATCGCGCTCTCCCGCGACGAGGTACGCCGCAAGGTCGAGGAACATTTCAAGGACGTCTCGTCCGCGTTGCCCTTCTTCAAGCGCGTCAAGATGCTCCACTTCTCCGACGACGAATTGCCGCGCACCGCAACGCGCAAGGTCAAGCGGCGCGAGGTCGTCCAGATGATGCAGACGTTGGAACAGAACGCACGCGCGTTGCCCGGCCCGTCGGCTTCCGGCGCGCGCGAGACGGGCACGCGCTGGCTGCTCGACATCGTCGCCAACGTCGCCGGCCAGCCGCGCGGCGAGGTGACGTTGGGCACGCGCTTGGCCGACCTCGGCTTCGACAGCCTGATGTACGTCGAACTCGCCACCGCCATCGAGCAGGCCGGTGGCACGCTGAAATCGCCCGACACGCTGTCGCAGGTCCATGACGTGCGCGAACTGACGAGCGTCGTCATCCGCCAGCCGACCACCGCGCAGAAGGAAGAGGCCCGCCGCAAGCGCGCCGAAGAAGAGCGCAAAGAGGACGAGGAGATCGTCATCCCCTCGCTCGTCAAGATCGCCGGCAACCGCGGGCTCGACACACTCCAACGACTCTTCTACGAGCGCGTGCTGCACACGAAGATCGAGGGGCAGACAAACGTGCCGGTCCACACGAATTACCTCGTGGCCGCCAATCACACGTCGCACCTCGACATGGGACTCGTCAAGATGGCCCTCGGCGAACACGGCGCGGATCTAGTCGCGCTCGCCGCCGCCGACTATTTCTTCGACAACAAATACAAGCGCGCCTACATGGACAACTTCACCAACCTCGTCCCGATGGAGCGCAGCGGCAGCCTGCGAAAGTCTCTGCGACACGCTCTCTCATTTCTTGAACGCGGCTATAACGCGCTCATCTTCCCCGAAGGCACGCGCTCGCTTTCGGGCGAGATGGCCGAGTTCAAACCGATCCTCGGATTCCTTGCGCTCACGGCGCGCGTCGGCATTCTGCCGGTCTACCTGCGCGGCACCTACGAGGCGTTGCCGAAGGGGTCCAACATGCTCAAAGGTCGCGAGATCGGAGCGCGCGTCGGACGGTTCATTGCGGTGGAAGAGATGGAAGAAATGACTAAGGGGATGCCGAGGTCTGAGGCCTACCGTTTGATCGCCGCCTACGTCCAGCACCGGATCGAGAACCTGCGCGACGGCACGCGCCACAACTTCGACGCCGAAGGACTGCGCCGCCGCTGGCGCGCCGAGCGCCGCGGCACAACTCCCGACGCGGAGCCGACGGAGGTCGAGCACCTGATCGCGACGGGCGATTAAATGTGAAACGTGAGAAGCGGCTCACGTTGTTGGAAGCTGTTTTGAGAGATCCCTGAAGGGGACACCTTCAATAGCCGTGGACAACGCCCACGTTCACGGTAATTTATGTGACCCGACCCTGAAGGGGTCGCATCATGTGGCGCGGCCCCTTCAGGGTCGGGACAATTATGCCGTCTAACCGTGGGCGTCGCCCACGGCTATTGCATCACGCCCCTGCGGGGCTGAGTCAGATTGTTCAAAACACCTACTTGCTACCGTCTCTTGTAAACTTACCACCATCATTTTCGACATGACCAAGCAAAAAGAGACCGAGAAGACCACGGCTAAAAAGTCGGGCAAGACTGTCACGAAGTCACCCGCCAAAGCCACCATTAACCCGGCGCGAAAGTCGCCGGCCAAGTCCGCCACCAACACGAACGCGACCGCGGCGCTTGTCAGGCGTGCGCGCCCGGCGGTGACGCTGGTGACGGGCGGGACGGGATTCCTCGGCTCGCACATCGTCCGGCAGTTGATCGAAGCGGGCGAAACCGGATTGAGGGTTTTAACCACTGGCGCGCCGCCGCGTTGGCTTACGGAGGCCGGCGTCGAAGTGGTCACGGGTTCTTTGACGAACGCGGAGGACGTGCGGCGCGCGGTCGCGGGCGCGGAAAACATTTACCACCTCGCGGGGCTCGTCTCGCGCGTGAGTGAAGACGCGCACGCAATGTACGCCCTGCACGTTGACGGCACGCGCGTGTTGTGCGACGCGGCGCGCGAGGCGGGAGCCCAAAACATGGTGCTCGCTTCGACCAGCGGGACCATCGCCGTCACGGAGAAGGGCGAGATCGTCCCCGATGAGGACTGGCCGCCACCGCTCGACATCTTCTCGCGCTGGCCCTATTACGCAAGCAAGTTCTATCAGGAGCGCGTCGCGCTCGAACACTTCGGCGGCAAGGGCCGACGGCTCATTATCGTCAACCCGAGCCTGCTGCTCGGCCCCGGCGACGCTCGCTTGAGCGCCACCAAAGTCGTCCTCGACTTCCTCGCCCGCAAGATCATGGCCGTGCCGAAAGGCGGCCTCAGTTTCGTGGACGTGCGCGACGCGGCCACCGCCCTCAGGGCCGCGATGGGTCGCGGTCGCCACGGCGAGCGATACCTCGTCGGCACGGTCAACTGGACCTTCGACGAGTTTTTCGCCCGCCTCGAACGCCTGACCAAAGTGAGCGCCCCGCGCCTTTCCCTACCCTCGCGCCTCGCCGTCGGCGGCTCGCACATCGTCAGCACGCTCTACCGCCACTGGAAGCTTGCGCCCCCGGTCCAACCCGCCGAAATCGAGATGGCCGAATACTTCTGGTATCTCGATTCTTCTAAAGCCGAGCGCGAACTCGGCTTCACCCCGCGCGATCCGCAGGAGACGTTGCACGAGACGGTCGCCTACGTGCGCGTGAACTTTTTGGGCCGGCGCAACGCCTTCGTTTCATAATTTCACCACTGAGGGCACAGCGCAAAAATGATGAATGCGGAATGATGAATGATGAATAAAAGCAAGCTGCTTTTCATTCATCACTCATCATTCCGCATTCATTATTCCCTCTCAGTGGTAATTATTTCTGCCGCTCAACATCGCACGCGCAGGGCGCGCGGCACGACCTCGAACGTCGCCGGCAGCGTCCCGACCAATTCGCCGTCAACTTCGAGTAAGACAGGCTCGCCGTCGATGGCTCTGACCGTGAGGCGGCGGGCCGGCGCGTGGTGGACTTGTTGGAGGCCGAGGTGTGTGCCGAGGTAAAGTTTGTGGACGTTGGAGAGGATGTCGAGCGCGTCCATGTCGCCTATGGCGATCACGTCCAACTGGTCGTCGTCGAGCTTTGCGTCCGGCGCGATCTTCATGCCGCCGCCGAAGTAGCGCGCGTTCGCCACGCAGAGATTCGCGACCGTCAAACGGCGCTCCTCGCCGCCGTCGAGACTGATGACCACAGTTGGCCGCTCGTAGGTGAGCGTCGTTTGCAGCGCGGCGTAGGCGTATGCGGCCCGCCCTCCGAACAGTGAAGTGTGGCGCGCCGGGAGCCAGCGCGACTTCTCTTTTTTGACGCGCTCGATCACTTCGCCGCCCATCCCGCACGAGGCGATGTTGACGAAATAGCGACTCTCACTCTCGCCCCGCGGGTTCACGTATTCGACCCGTCCCACGTCGATCAACTCGGTCCGCCCGCGGCGCAGCGCGAGCGCGGCGTCTGCCGGGCGCGTCGGGATTCCGAGCGTGCGCCGAAAATCGCCGCCCGTGCCGCTCGGAAGTATGCCTAATTCCGCGCCCGCGCCCGACTCTAAAATTCCGTTCGCCGCCTCTGACACGCTTCCGTCGCCGCCGCATGCGATGATCAACTGTCGCCCCGCCGCGGCCTCGCGCTTCGCGATCTCGCGCCCGCCACCGCCGCGTTCAGTGAAAACGCACTGGAACGGCCCGAAATGCTCGCGCAGATCGCTCGCCATCCCCGGCCACGCGGCCCCGGTCGCGCCCCCGGCGGACGCGGGGTTGACGATGACGAGAGGAAGGGATGAGGGCGGAGGGCGGAGGGCGGAGGGCGGAGGGCGGAGGGATGAGTTTGATTCCAGTCGTTCTTCTTTTCGGATGGCTGAAACTGATTCTCTATGGTCCGTTTTTTTATTCATCCCTCATCCCTCATTCTTACAGCGTACATCGCCCGATCACGCTCGCCGAGTTCGGCGATCTTCGACATGACGAACTTGGCGATGTCCATGTAGGTGCGGACGCCGTCGCGGCGGTCGAGGAACGGCGTGTAATCGACGGGCGGGCCGAAGTGGATGCGAATTTTTTCGCCGCCGGTCCAATTGCCGAGCACCTGCCGGGGCAGGTCGTTGCCGAGCCCCGCGACGAAGACGGGGATGACCTGCGGGTTGGCGTCTTTAATAATTTTGCCGATGCCGGGTTTGGGTGGGAGGAAACTGTACGGGTCCGGGTTCTTGTTGCGCGTGCCTTCCGGGTGAAAGC
>JBOGOY010000127.1:0-8123 GCA_050748185.1 Pyrinomonadaceae bacterium | reverse complement strand
GTTGACAACATACCTTAACGAGCATAAAGTCTCGCCCGCGTTACACGCTTACCACCCGTCGTGCCCCGCGCCCGGCACTTCTAACTGAAGGCGCGCCTGAAGGTGACGCCTCCACGCCAACATCAGATTCTCTCGGCGTCGCCACATCCATTCAATCCACCCCGGAGGGGACGCCGTAGTGTCACATGCCCGAAACCTTCCCACCGCTCTGTTGAAAAGAAGGACGCGCCATTCTCAAAACGGTGACAGGTCAATCGTGACAGGTGACAGGAGAAGCGGGTGAACAGTGACGCATGACAAGTGGCAGACAGTTTTTACTTGTCACCAGTTACCTGTCACTCGTTACTTTTGAGTGAGTTGGAGAGGAGGCACATCATGTCTTGGGACGGTGTCGCGCTGTTGGAGTCCAAATTGAAGTTGGCTCTCGCGACGTTTGGCTGGCAGGAGGCGGAAGAGATCTGCGGGGAGATCACAGACCGGATCAGGCGAGAGCAGACTCTGATCCCGGAAGGCACGGCTAAACGGCTCTTGCAGAGCTTGCGCCGGAAAAGGCGCTTCAATCTCATGGCCTCGCTCGCCGACGCCATCGTGCAATCGGGGCTACGTTCGCCACAAATCCGCCGCCAGTATGCTCAGGCCTTGATCGATCAGGGGGCGCTGGGCGCGGGCGAGGTCATCTTGCAGTCCATCATTAAGGGCGCGCACAGCGACATCGCGGAAGAGTTGGAGGCGCGCGGGCTGACGGGGCGCATCTACAAACAGATTTACGTCAATAACAACGATCCCATCTCTGCCCGCAACCGCGCTAATCTGGCGCGCGCAGTGAGCGAATATCTCCACGTCTATCGGCTCAACCCGTATGAGTATTTGTGGCACGGCATCAACGTGGTGGCGCTGGCGGAGCGGGCGCGGCGGGACGGGTTGCCGCCGGCCGGACACCCGGACGCGGCGGCGCTCGCCCGAGACATTCTGGCGACCCTCGCCGACCGTGAAAGTAAAAGCAGTACCGGCTCGCTCCCGGCGTGGGACGTGGCGACTAGATTAGAAGCCTATGTAGCCCTCGGCCTGCAAGAGAAAACCAAGAAAGGGAAACAAGAGCATTTCAAAAAGGCGGAGGAAGTGGCGCTCGGGTACATCGCCTGTGATGACGCAGACGCCTTCGAGATCGCCAGCACGCTCAGGCAGTTCGAGGAAGTCTGGCAACTCAACGACCAGGAATCTCCCGGCGATCATCTGCTGCCCATCCTCAAGGCCGGATACCTCCGCAAGCAGGGCGCTTCGATGGAGAAACCTTCGGGAACTATCGAGAGCGAGGCCGCCGTCGTGGGGAAAGCTTTGCAGCATCTCGCGGGAAAAGATTTCGAGGCCATGTTCGGTTCCGACGGGCTGGTGACACTCAAGTGGTACAAAAAGGGTCTCGATCAGTCTAACTCCGTCGCCCGTGTCGAGCGGTTGGACGGAGCGGGGCATGGGACGGGCTGGCTGGTCAAAGCCGAGGATTTCTTCCCCGACCAGACGGGCACACTGCTCCTGACTAACGCTCATGTGGTGAGTGATAACCCAAGCCCCATCACTAATCCCCTCGCCCGCTACCCTTCGGACGTTAAGATCAATTTTCAGGCGCTCGGCGCGGCGGACTTGTATGAAGTTGAAGATGAGGTCGTGTGGACCTCGCCGCCCGATGAGTTGGACGCGACATTCCTCGCACTGAAGGGTGAACCGCCGGCCAAGCCTTTGAACCTTTATGGCCGGCCGGTAGAAATGGAGGAACCGCCGTCGCGCTTGTATATCATCGGTCATCCCAAGGGGCGCGACCTCGAAATCTCGCTCCAAGACAATTACCTGCTGGCTTGCAAAGAGGCTCTGCTCCACTACCGGACGCCGACGGAAACCGGCAGTTCCGGCAGCCCGGTCTTCGAGGACGAAGATTGGAGGGTGGTCGCGCTGCACCACAAAGGAAGCAAAGCCATGAAGCGGATCGACGGTCAGGAAGGCACCTACGAGGCCAACGAAGGGATCGCGATCCAAGCTCTGAAAAAGGCGACCCGCAACCCTTAAGCCCCGCCGTCATCTGGCGATGCAGGACCGGCGCATTCGCGCGGCCACGTCGTCAAAAATTATGTCAGAGAGAAACCCCGGAGAAAATCATTATGTCCAACCAGAACGCCCCGGTCATCGTCACCTACCAACGCCTCAGTGAAAAAATCGGTAAAGCACTGGAAAGGCCGGACGCCATCATTGCAGCGGCCAAGGCCCCCGCCCCCGAAGGTTTCGAGGCGGATCAACCGCCCGCGACGGATGAAGAGGCGGCGGAACTGATGGATGAGTTATCCAATGCTCTGAAGATTCTCGAAGCCGAAGAAAAAGTGTCGGGCGTCCTTGCCTCCCCGGACGACAAGTTTACCTCCGTGCTCCAGAGTTATTTGGCGGAAAGTTCTTTACAGGCGGGAAAGGTTGAGGCCGCGGATGGCGGCGGGCTCGAAGCCCAGTTCGACGAACGCGACATCATCGGTTGGGCCAAGAGTCTTTTCACGTGGGTCAAAAAGCTGAAGCCGCACAAGTGGCAGATCGCACCCGCGACAGCCGACGGGCTTCCCGACACGCTGCGCGTCGCCGTCTTGGGCGACTGGGGGACAGGTCTCTACGGAGCCCCGCCTTGTGCCGAGAGCATCCAGAACGATCCGAAAGACTACGGGCTGCTGCTGCACCTCGGCGACGTTTACTATTCGGGGACCGACAAGGAAATTACAGATCGTTTCCTCAACCTCTGGCCGAAGAAGCCGAACGCCATCAATCGGGCGTGCAACTCGAACCACGAGATGTACACGGGCGGCTACGCCTACTTCAGACAAACGCTCAAGCAGTTCAAACAGTCGGCGAGTTACTTTGCGCTGCAAAACGATCACTGGTTGCTGGTCGGCCTCGACAGCGCCTACGAAGAGGGGAAGCTCGCCAACGATCAGGTCGCGTGGCTGAAGGGTCTGCTGGCAAATTCCGGCGAGCGCCGCGTCATCCTCTTCACACACCATCAGCTCTTCTCGTGGGCCGAAAAACCCAAGGCGAAGATGCAGCCTCAGTTGGCCGATCTCCTGTCGGGCAAGCAGCTTTTCGCGTGGTACTGGGGGCACGAACACCGCTGCATGATCTACGACCAGCACCCACTCTGGGGCATCCACGGGCGGTGCGTCGGACACAGCGGCTACCCGTACTTCCGTGACGAGTTCAACGAAGGGACCATCGTCGCGCACGGCCCGCAGGACACGACTTGGCGCAAAGTTGATTTGAAGAACATGGTGCCGGGGGGGCTGATTCTGGAAGGCCCGAACGCATACATCGAAAAGCATGAGAATAAGTACGGCCCGAACGGCTACATGACGCTGGAGTTCAGCGGCAAACGCCTGAACGAGGTCGTTCAGGCGCCCGATGGTAGCATCGCCTACGAACGCGAACTCGCTTGAGGACGAATAGTAGTGACCGGACACCAAAGGGCGGCGACGAAGACAACGACGGAGTAAAAATATGTCGCAGCAACGCACCTATCCGATCGCGCTGGCGCACGGCATCGCCCGGTTCGACTTTTTGCGCGAGTCGTTCAGGCTCAAATCGCAAAAGCTGTTCGGCAATGTGTTCGACGAGATTCTGCTCCATCTCGCGCGGCACGGAATCAAAGTGCCAACCGACAGCCTCCATTATTTTCGGGGCATCCTCACCGCCCTCGAAGACGAAGGGTTCGACGCGCACCACACGCGCGTCAGCTTCGCCAGAAGTCTGGAAACCCGCGCCCGCGATCTGAAGGATCAGATCGACGGGATTATCAATGCGACGGGCGCGCGGAAAGTTCACGTCATCGCCCACAGCATGGGCGGCCTCGACACGCGCTTTATGATCGCCAAGCTGGGCATGGCGGATCGCGTGGCGAGTCTGACGACGATCGGGACGCCGCACTTAGGGACCAGTCTCGCGGATCACAAGCTGAACGAGCGGGGCGGCAGCGAGTTGATCGAATTGCTCAGCCGGGCGATCGATCTCCGGGGCTTCGAGAACTTGACCCGCGCGGCCTGCCAACAATTCAACGAATCAGTGCGGAACGCCGAGGCCACTAACGAAGTCTTCTACCAGACTTACGCCAGCGCGGAAGAGCGCCGCATGGTCTTCACCTTCCTCCAACTCGCGTGGGACGTGATCAATCAAGCGGAGGGTGAAAACGACGGGCTGGTGTCGATCAGATCGCAGGCGTGGCAGCCGGAGTTGACGGCGGATGACGGCACATCCAAGCGGATCGAGCAGAAGCGGTTCCCGGTTCCCGCCGATCACCTGAACGAAGTCGGCTGGTGGGATTTGAACGAGATCAACGGGAAGGGGCCTCTGCACCGGCTGGGGGCGCGGGAGCATTATGAATCTGCTGTCAGACAGGTCTATCTCGGCATCGCGCGCGACTTGGCGGGACGTTTTCCCGCCGCGGCTTGAGAGAAGTAACGCCGACACCGCGTTATTTCTCAATCGGCCTCGGATCGAGTGGTCGCCACGGCACCGGGGGCGGGTGGTTAAGAATCTCCGGGTGATCGACGCTGACGCCGGTGTATTGGAGGTCGGGCCACGTCAATTCGCTGGCGTAGTAGGTGGAGGCCGAGACGTTGACGAAGGCGGCGTACAGGTTGCGGCGCAACTCCCGGTCGCTTCCCCTCAGTTTTTCCAGCATCCTCTGTCGCTCCGCAATCGACTGGTGTGAGAAGCCCCGCAGTTTCCCCCCGACGAGGAGATTGAAGCCCGGTGTCTCTGCAAGCAGCAGCGCGTAGAGGAACTGCTCGCGCTGCGCTCGGCGCTGGTAGTGCAGGTAATCATCGACCGTCTCGATGAACTCCGGGGCCTTTTGCAGAAAGCCTTCTCCCAACACTGCCTCGGCCACCGCGAACAAAATATAGGCGCCTTTCTCGCTGAGGCACTCCAGTTTGCCCACCTTCACCTCGCTTCGCTTCTTCGGGTGGGCCATCAGATTCAGCACGGTGTTCAGTAATTGGGCCACGGCCATGCGCCTCCCTGTTGGTGTCGAAGTGTGAACGGCTTGCCGTGCCGTTCGCAGATTTCGCGCGCCGCCCACAGCGCCAGCGCGTAGATCGTCACCTGCGGGTTCGCGCCCAATCCCGTCGGGAAGACTGAAGCATCAACCACCCAGACGTTTTGCATCCCGCGCAGAGTGAAATCGGTGTTGACGCAGGCGCGCCTGTCGTCTTTGTTCATCTGGCAGCCGCCCATGACGTGCACGGTGAAGACACTAGCCCGCTGCGGCTCGGCGAAGTTGATTTTCTTAAGCTCGTCGAGGCCGGAGCCGGGCGTCACTTCCAGCGGCGGGTTCCGCAGGTGATAGACGGCGGTGGCCCCGGCGGCGAAGTGAATCTTCGACATCACCTCCAAGCTCTCCTGCATCGCCCGCACGTTGGCCTGCGAGATTTTGTAGTCCAGTTCGGGGTCTCCGTTATCGTCGAGTTCGATTGTCCCGTACTCCTCGCGTTCGTCGAAGCCGGTCGTGTGGTGCGCGTACATGATCGCCCCGAACGGATAATAGTCGCGCATGATCCGGTGCAGCGCGTCGCCGTGCTGAAGCGTCGCCGAGGCGGAGAGGACGGGGAAGAACGAGCCGGTCTCGACCAGATAGCCCACGGGACCGTCGCCAAACTTTGGCGTCCACATGTTGTCGGGGACGCCGTAAGCCGGAAACGTCTTCTCCGCATACTTGCCGATGCAAATGGTGACGGGATGGATGTGCGTGAACCGGCCGACGCGCCCGCCCACGTCGAGTTTAGAGCGCAGCAGGATGCCGGGCGTGCCGATGGAGCCCGCCGCGAGCACGACACCTTTCGCGGGGCGCACGGTCAGCGTGCGCTGCGTCGGCCGCGTCTTAGCGTCGAGGAACCTCGCCCGCACTTCGCGAACACGGTCGCCCTCCCACACGAGTCGATCTACTTTGGCGTCGGTGTAAATGCTTGCCCCCGCGGCGACGGCATCGGGCAGCCACTTCACGAACCCGCTCATTTTGCGGTCGTAAGGACACCCCACGCCGCAACTTCCGCACTCGCGACACTCTTTCGTGTTGTTCGGCAGATTGTCGTGCGGGATGCCCAGATGATCGCAGCCCTTCATGAACATCCGCGCCGAGGTGTTGTACTTGTCGTTGCGTGCGATGGGCAGGTAATTGACGACTTCGCGGAGGTATGGGTCCAAGTTCTGGCGCGTGAAGGGCAGGCCACGCTTCTGCCATTCGTCGAGCGTCTCAAGCCGCGGCGGCAGGCAGGCGGACCAGTTGACGGCGGTGCCGCCGCCGAGGCAGCGCCCTTGTAAGACCTTGACGCCGCCGTTCTTCGTCAAACGCGTCGCGCCCTCCTGATAGAGCAATTTGTACATCTCGCTCTCACGCTCGTTGAGCGACGCGCGCTTGTGGCTCTCGCCGCCGTGTCCCTGCGTCTTCGGGATGTTCGGGCCTTCTTCGAGGACGAGCACATCGAAGCCCGCCTCGGCCAGTTTGAGCGCGCAGACGCCGCCGGCCGCGCCCGAGCCGATAATGCAAAAGTCCGGCGTCAGGGTTTTATCTTGCTGGACCCCTCGCCCTTCCACGACGCTGCCGTTTGGCATGACGCTCGACTCCTTAACCCGGCAGACGGGTGCGATGGCTCAAACCAACTCGTACCCGAGTGGCCGGCTGGGGTTCGTGAGCGCGAGGTACTCGTGGATGTCGAAAGGGTGCGTGCCGCCCGTAAACTTGTGCTTGAAGAGATCGGCCAAGTGGGCCAGTAGTCGGCCGTTCTCGTCTATGTCAACGTCGAGGACGAGCAGGTCGTTACCGCCCGCGTCTCGGCCCGGCACCAACGTCAGTTGCAGGTTGCCGTGATCCTCGGTTGACTTGATGCTGAACATCTTCGACTTCTGCGGGTTGAACGCGGCCGGAATGTTACCGAAGTGGTTCTGCGCGGGCGTGTCTTTGTAATCTTTGAATTTCCCGATGTCATTTTTGATGGCGCGGACGATCTCGCCCATGCGCGGATCGACGACGGCGATGAATCTCTCTTTGCCGATCTCGACGATCTCTTTGACGAATGAGAACCACGGCTCTTTACCTTTAGTCGGCTCCTTCAAATCCGTCAGCTTGGCGTAGAGGTTAAGCAAAGCGGCCTTCGCCGCGACTTCCGCTTTGTCCGTGACGCCGTCGTAAGTCGCCTCGGTGAATTTGCCGAGGGTCTTGCCTCCCTTCACCTTCACGGCCGAAGAGCGGTTGAGGATCGACTTGAAGGGCAGGTAGTGACTCGGCAGTTGGTCCCATTCCGTGAAGCGGGAGGAGAACTTATCCGGGCGGCGGAACAGCGTCAGATGCCTGACGATGGTTTCGCCATCCGTCAGGGTGAAAATGCCCGAGCGACGCTGCCGGTAGCGTGGCAGCGCCACCTCGCAGACGAGATTCTTCTCCTGCGGGAACGCCGGGACCGCGAACCTGTGCGGCGGGGGAAACGCGAGGTTCGAGGCGGTGGAGATGACCTTGTTATCGGAGACCCGGACGAAGCTGACTTTGACGCCGGTTTCGTTAATCGGACGACCGGCCACGTCCTGCAGGCCGAGTTCGAAGAAGCCTTCGTTTGCCATGAGGCGCGCTCCTCTTTTGTGGTTTCAACCGCCGCTGGTCGGAAAATGAAAAGGTTAGCCGGTGCTGGTCCCGCTGAATCGAGTTGTGTTTTAGCGCATCGACTGACCCGCTGGTGTTGAGGAAAAGCTCTGGATGAAATACAGAAATCGGAAGCAGCACGCGAGAAGTGAATGACTCGTCTGATGTCGCCTAATATACCACGCATTTCCGCGGCCGGGGCAGAGCAAATTAAGGCAGCGCCGACATCTTTAGGAAGAGCATTTCGCTTGGAGCGCAGACAGTTTACAAATCATCGGACTGACGCCCACTGGTCGCGCCACGGTTGGGTGGTTGCATCTGAATCGCGCTTCATTGTTGAATCCGCGCCGCGCGCTTCTCGCCAGCAACGCACATCCGCCGGTTGCGAACCCGTGATTCATTAACCCTATGGCGTGTATGGGGTACGATACACCGCCGTAGGCGCGGAAGATACCGCGGCGCGTCTGTCTTACGC
>JBOGOY010000126.1:0-8141 GCA_050748185.1 Pyrinomonadaceae bacterium | reverse complement strand
CCCTCAGTTGACCGTCTCCTTTGCGGTACAAGTCGCGCTCGGTAACGAACCCGACGGCCGGGACGCGATGCGCTTTGAGTCGCGCGAGCAGTTGCTGCGTCTTCCGCTCGGCCCGCGGCTGGTGCCACATCTGCGAGTCGGGCAGCCCGACGAAGGTGACGGCAATTTTGCGGCCGCCGGCAAAGTTCGTTGACGACGCCTCGTCGGCCGGCGGGGCGGGCACATCGGGGTCGTTGAACGAAGCGAGCGCGCTGGTCCACGCGAGGGCGCAGGCCAGCGCGCAGAGCGCCACGGCGAGGCCGGCAGCGCGTGGCGCGCGCCGTGGCGCAGGCGTCTGTCTGACGTTAACTAATCGTTGAATGCGGTGCATTAGAGAGCCTCCGTTAGCGGCCAACGCCGGCGCGGCACTGCCAACGCCCCGGCGCAAGCCTTCGAGTGTGGTGAGGGCGCGCGCGAAAGTGAGCGCGTCGCCCGTCGCGGCCACCGCCATGTCGTCGCAGACGTGCTCGCGCTCCGAGCGCAACTCGCGCGCCAGCCACCACACGGCGGGGTGATAGAACAGGACCGCCTCGGCGACGGCCTGCAAAAAGTTCAAGAGGTAATCGTGGCGGCGGACGTGCGCCAACTCGTGCGCGAGCACGGCTTCGAGTTGCGCCGCGCTCATGCCGGTCAGCGCGCACGCGGGGACCAACACGACCGGCCGCAGCCAGCCGACGACCGTCGGCACCTCGACGAAAGCCGAGACGCACAGACGCACGGGGCGCGAGACGCGCAACCGGCGCGCCAGCCACGCGAAAGTTTCCCGCAGGGCGACGGGCGCGGGCGAGACGCGCGCGGGGAGAGCAAGGCGGTGCGCGACGGCCCAACCGCCCGCAAGCCGCAAGGCAGACCACAGCACGCCCGCGAACCACAGCAGCACCAGCCACGGCAAAGAACGCGAGAGGTGATCTTCGGCCCACAGGCCGAGCGGAGTCGCGCCGTCCGCCGGCCCGTCTTCCGCGCTCGTGTCGGCGAACAGTTGGGGAACGGCCGCGACGAGTTGCGCCGCCGCCATGCCGTTTGAGTTGGGAGAGGACGCCGGCCTCGCCGTAGGGGACCAACCTTCGGCGGGCGACGACTGGCGCAAGATGAAAAAGGTGGTCGAGGGCAGCGCGAGCATCAGGACCATGCACGCGCAGGCGGCGGCGTAGCGCGCCCGCGCCGCGCCGGGCCGGCGGAACAAGGAAGCGCGCAGGCCCGCATAGCACAGCGCGACGAGCGTGCACTGCCAGACTGAGTGCAGCAGCGCCCAGCCGAGCGACTGGACCAGCGTGTCGCGCAGCAGCGCGTCGAGGTGTGCCATCATCGCTCGCCCCTTTCCAGTTCGTCGAGCATCTGTCTGATCTCGGAAAGCTCCTCGGCGGAAGCCTGTTTGGCCGAGAGCGCCTGCAACACCAGTTTTTTGGCCGACCCTTGAAAGGCGCGCGCCAGCAACTCGCCGACCAGTTGCGCCTGCGTCTGTTCTTCCGCGAGTTGCGCTTCGTAGACGTGCGCCCGCTGGCTCTCGTCGCGCCGCACCAGCCCCTTGTCCGCCATGATCTGCATGAACTTCAACACAGTCGTGTAGCCGACGTTGGGCTTCGCCTTTTGCAATTCCTCATAGACCTCGCGCACCGTCGAGGCCCCGCGCCGCCACAGCACGCTCAGGATGTCCAATTCCGCGCCGGTCGGCCGCGGCACGTCTCGCTTCGGCATGTTCTTCGCTCCTCGCACTCGACTGAAAGCTCCGACCGGCCGGCACCTTACTACGAAGCGCTTCGTAGTGTCAACGAAAATCTTCGTAGATAAACGATAGGCGGTGGACGAGGTCGATAAATGACAACAGACGACAGACGAAGTTCTCCCGCCCGAGAAGCGAGAAGCACTATCCGAAAAGATTTGAGAAGTTAGACATACAGCCCCGCAGGGGCGTTATTCAATAGTCCGGCGCAACGCGCCGGGGAACCGCACGGAAAGCTCACGAGCCCTGAAAGGGCGAGATAGCGGCGGATGCCGCCCTTTCAGGGCTTTGATTAATCACGCCGCTTGACCCGGCGCGTTGCGCCGGGCTATTGAAGCGCGCCCTTACAGGGCTTTTAAGAGCAGTTTTTGAATCATCGTCGCTGGTCTATCATTCATCGTCATCCTCCCGCAGCTTCTCGCCTTCGCTCTTTTTCGGCTTCAGCGTGAGGTCTCGGTTGAGATCGAGTTCTTCCTGTTTGGCGACCGAAGAGCCGGGCGGCGGGTATCCGAGCCCGGTCTTGATCTCGCGCCACTTGGCCTTCAAATCCGCTCTCAAGTGGCCCGGCGCTTCGTAGCCGTAGGCGCGATACCGGCCGGGCTCGACCTTGCCTTTCCGCGCGACGAACTCCGCAAAGCGGTCGGTCCACTCGTCGAAATCTTTGAACACGTCGGTTTCGGTCGCCATGTGCTCGGCCTGATTGTCACTGTACTTCTTGTCGCGGCCGAACTCGACGTAGCGCCACAAATGATCCGGGACTTCGACGCCGCCGTAGCGACATTGCCAGACGAGCGGCGCGTAAGTGTCGCGCATCTGCTCGAACGGCTCCTCGTCAGGATCGAAATACTCTTTGTGCCGCAGAATCTTCGGCCGGCCCGTCTCATCCAACTCGTCACCGCCGCCATCGCCGTAGCAGAAGAAGCCGGCGGTGCGGCCTTCGAGGTGGTTGAGGCTCAACGCCTCCCACTCCTCCGAGTGTTCCAACTGCTTCGCCAGTTCCGCGTCCTTGTGCTCGATCAGTTCCTCGCGCGGATTGCCGCCGTTCATGCACACCAGCCGGTCGAACATCAATTTCAAATTGCTCGTCGGCGCATACCAGTTGACGGGACCAATGATCGCCCACGCATCGGCCAGATCGAGCCGCGAATAGAGATCGAGATCCCACATCAGATCGGGCTCGGCCTTGCTGTCCGGCTCATAACAGTTGCAGTTATGGACGGGGACCAACTCGGCGACGAACTCGTGCGAAGGCTCCACGCTGATGTCATAAACCGGCTCGACTCCGTCCGGCTCACAACTCAGGACGTGGCCGTAGTTGCGATTCCGACTCCCGCCCTTGCGCCCCTCCGTCAGTTGCTGCAACTTCTCCGCCTTTTCGTCGAGGAAGCCGACGAGGGTCGCGAAGCGCGCGACGGCTTCGGCTTTCGCGATATGGAGGGTGCTTGAGCGCGTGTATTCCCGCCCGCCCATCGAGACGCGCCGGTGTGACACGTCGTAAACGCAGGAGCGGATGCCGAGCTTCGCCAGCAGGATTTGCGCGTCGCGCAACGCGGGGACGCTCGAACTGGCGAGACTGACGCGGGCTTTAGTGGTGTGAAAGTCAACCGAGCCGTCCGCCGAGAACCAGCCGCGTAAGAAGGCGCCGACCTCGCTACGCGCGCCGTCCATGATCTCCGCCGGAATGCGTCGCGTCGCGACTGGCTCTTTCTTATTCAGGCCGAGCGTTTCGACGAGCAGCTTTCCGACACTCACGTCCCAGCAGCCGTATTGCATGAAAGCGTCAGCCGTCCGAGGCCAGCCGGTCTCCGCCGCCGAGAAGACTTGCCGCTTAATACCCATCTTGACCGGCGAGAGCGCACCGACAGTTTCGGCCAACAACGGTTTGCGGCTGTCGAAGAACAGCCTGACCTGTCCCGCGCCGGCAAATGCGCCGTCACCGAAGACCAGCCCGGCGAGCAGGAAATAAAACTTGTCGAGCTTGGAATCTCTGCTGAAAGCGCCGCACTCTTTCCCGAGCGGGAATGGAATCTTGTCGCCCGGCCGAAGCTGCGACGCTTCGACCCACGCTTCTTTCCAGACGCAGGGCCACTCCCCTTTGACCTTCTCCCGCCGCACTTCTCGGATCACTTTAACGCGATGATTCCCCGTCAGGCGGAGTTGGCGGCCGTCGCTGATCCGCAGGCGATAAATTCGCGCGCTCGGCGCAGACATCCACGCTTTCGTGACCCGCCCCGTCGAAATCGCGTCCCCGGCCCTCAGGTCCGCGATGCCCCGCAGTTTGATCCCCAGCACCCGCTCGCTCGCCGGCAGGCACGGCCAAACACACAAGGCCATCGAGGTCGAGACACAGGCATTGCAACTCTGGATGCGCGCGCGAGCATAGACATTGCCGAGGTCTTCGTAGTCGATCTCCCATTCGGGCGGCAGGCGCTCGGCCATGCGGAGCATCAGCGTGCGCGCCTTCGAGTCCACGCCGGGACAGTTGTACTGGCGGCGGTCTGAGCCGGAGATGACGAGCACCCGGAAAGGGCGCTCAGACGTGGACAGCTTGCCGTTCTCGTCGTTCGGTTTCACTTCGTTGGTCCCCTTTGAGTTTAAGTTTGAATCGAAGCTCATGCGATTGACAGAGAAGATTAACCACAGCGGACACGGAGGAAATGATGAATGTGGAATGATGAATGAAGTGCAAGTTGTTTTCTGTTCATCATTCATCACTCATCATTTTCTTCTCTGTGCCCTCCGTGTCCTCTGCGGTTAATTTCCTGTCCCAATGTCGCGCACTTCGATTTAAGGACAGCAAGTAGTCGGATATGTGCGGCGCTACGTGGCGGCGTGGTTCGTCACCGTTGTCGGGCAGCCACCACGACGGTCGCTGCCGGACGAAGGGCAGCGCAAGCGTCTGCGCGAGCGTCACGTCTTTAGGCGCGCGGTAGGCGGGGACGCCGATCTCGATCTCCGCCTGCGGCACATCGAGCCGGAGCGTGCCGTGCAGGCGATCCCAGATCGTCAGCCCACTGGACCAGTTCGAGTCGGTTTCCGCGCGCACCGTCGAGTGGTGGATGCCGTGCATCCGCGGCGTGACGATGAGATAAACCAATCGCCGCTCCAACCAGTAGGGCAGGCGCGCGTTCGAGTGATGGAACATGATGGAGAGCAGCAGGAGGGTCTGCCAGACGGAGAGCGCGCGGGACGAGACGCCGATCAGCAGGATTTGGCCGGCGCGCCACGCGACCGAGATCAGGAGTTCGCCGAAGTGAAATCGGAGCGCGGTCGTCGTCGTCAGTTCGAGATCGGCGTGATGCGCGATGTGGAAGCGCCAGAGGAATGGCGCGCGGTGCGTCAGCACGTGCCAGAGGTAGAGCGTGTAGTCGAGCAGCAGGACGGCGAGCGCGGTCTCAAGCCAACGCGGCAGGGGCAGGATTTTCAATAGCCCCCACCCGCGCCGCTCGACCAGCGCGGCGAGCCGCTCGGCCACGGGCTTTTCGGCGAACCGCAACACGAGCCCGCCCGCGCCCGCCACCAAGAGGTTGCGCGCGTCGCGTTGCAGTTTCGGCTCGCGTCCTTCCGTCCTCAGCGGACGGCGGCGTTCCAGCCACACGAGCGCCGCCGCAAACGCGCCCAACACGAGCGGCGCGCCGAGCCACGGCGAGATTTTCTTTCGCCCGTCCGCTTTCACTTCTTTCACTCTTTCGTCTCCCCGCGCACATGCGCGTAGTGGCGTTGCAGGCGATTCGGGTGGACGCCCAGCCAGTAGAGGGCTTGCAAGAGGGACCAGCGCGTGAACGTCAGCACGAAGCTGCGCCGCTCGAACCGGCGCGAGGAGGTGACGACCTCAGCCGCGAGGTGCAGGAACGGGCCGCGTCGCCGCAGCCGCCGCAGCAGGTCCAAGTCTTCAAAGATCGGGTAAGGCCGGAAGCCGCCCGCTTCTTCGTAAGCATCGCGCCGCACGAAGAACGCGGAGTCGCCGTAGCACAAACCGAGCCGGCGCAGACGCGGGTAGAGCCACGTCATGAAGCGCGCTGCGCCCCCGCCGCCGTCGAAGCGCACCGCGAAGTTGCCACCGACCGCGGACGGGTTTCGCCTCATCGCCCCGAGAATCTCCGCGACCGCCCCGGCGTGCGGGCGCGTGTCGGCGTGCAGGAACCACAGCACTTCACCCTTTGCCGCGCGCGCGCCCGCGTGCATCTGCGCGCCGCGCCCGCGCGACGCCATCAACACGCGCGCCCCGCGCCCCCGCGCGACTTCGCTCGTTCCGTCGAGACTTCCGCCGTCCGACACGATCACTTCCAGTGATGCGCCGCCACCGAGGCGCGCCAGCGCGTCAAGCGTTTGGCCTATGACGTGCGCTTCGTCGAGCGTCGGGATGATGACGGAGAGCGCGGGCGCGACCTCATCACGCGCGTCGCTCTGCCGCCCCGGCCGGTTACTACTCATCACGCCCCTCGTATAGCAATGCTTGTTTGCGGAATCGTCACGGGCGTCGCACCCTCCGAGGGCGACCGAACCGGTCAGCGTCGCCTTCGTTCTCCATTTATTTGCCACAGAGAGCACACAGAGGGCATGGGAAAAATGATGAGTGCGAAATGATGAATGATCGAAGCAGTAGCCAGTAACCAGTAAGGATTGACTCCGCCGGTCGTTGGTCACGGCCCCCGAGCCGCCTTGCCCGTCGTAAGATTGTGCTACTGACTACTGGCTACTGACTACTGGCTACTGACTCCCTCTGTGATCTCTGTGGCTAATGAAGAGTTCTTTATCAGGCCGGGGCGTCTTGTCTTGCGCGCCGCTTTCCGTCTATCGTGACGCTCCCGATGCTGCGCGAACTGAATCACGTCACAGCCGACAACGGCCTCCGCCGCCGCTGGTTCGAGGACGACTATTTCGATCTCATCGTCTGGTGTGAGCCGACCGGGCAGGGGGAGATCGTGCGCTTCCAACTCTGCTACGACAAGCAGGCGCGAGAGCGCGCCGTGACGTGGCAGCGGGGGGAAGGGTTCGCGCACGAGCCGGTGGACACGGGCGAGGTCGGGCCGTGGGATTTTCGCGCCCCGGTGCTGGCGGGAACCAGAGGCCGCGACGCCGGCGATGAGCCCCCGCCGCGGAACTTGCGCGCTCTTTTCGCCGAGCGCAGCGCGAACATCGACCGCGAACTCGCCGAGTTCGTCCGGCGCAAGCTCGCGGAGTTTGTGCCCCGCGCGTTTGACGGTTGACCGCGGGCGGCAAAATCAGTTAAGACTAACGAGGCCGTTCCACGCTCTACCGAGATCACTTCAGCCCGTACCGCAAAGACACAACACAGGTGAGCAAAGAGATTACACACGCGAATACCGCCGGTTCTGATTCGAGCGTCCCGCTGACTGTGCTGGTGGTGGAAGATTTTGAAGACACACGTTTCCTGATGCGGCTCGAACTGGAGCGGCGCGGCTTTCGCGTCGTCGAGGCCGTCAACGGCGAGGAGGGCGTCCGGCTCGCCCTCGAAGAGCGCCCCGGCATCATCCTGATGGACATCGGCCTTCCCCTGCTCGACGGCATCTCCGCCACCCGCCACATCCGCGAGCACGAAGAGATGAAAGGCACCCTCATCGTCGCGCTCACCGCCCACCACGAATCCGAGTACCGCGCCAACGCCTTGGCCGCCGGCTGCGACGCCTACCTGACCAAGCCGATTGATTTCGACTGGCTGATCGACCTGCTGAACCGCCTTCTACCTTAGTGCGTCACAACGTGTTCGAGGTATCGGTCAGGCCGCGGCTTGTTGCTGATATAAATACTTCTGAAAGCTTGTGAAGACGCCCCTGATCTCTTCCGGCCGGCCGAGGTCGGCCACCGCGTCGGAGGTGGAATTGTATTTAAGACGGAGCAGCGGCGGCAGCTTTTCCTGATCCAGTTCTTCCACGCCGACGCTGACGTAATGCGAAAGCACAAAGTCGAGAAAGACTTGCTGCTTACTGTTGAAGCGCGTGCTGATCTCGACCTTCGCCTTCGCCGCGCGCTCCTCGCGGCTGAGCGGGGGCAGCGCGTAAGCGACGTGGGCCAGCACGTCGAAGAGATCGCTTTTTTCGGCGTCGATGATCTTTTGCATTTCGGCCATCTGGTCCTTGCCAAAGCCCTTCTCGGCCAGTCCTTGCAGGAGTTTGGCGCGCGTGTCGGGCACGCTCCAGATGGCGCGCAGTTCCGCTTCGTCCTTGAAAAACTCGGGCAGCTTGCCGAAGAGCATCTCGACGAACTGCTGTGCGGTGACGGGCGTCCCGTCCGGATGCCAGAAGCTCGTCGCCATCATGTGCTGGATGGTGCGCTCTTTTCCGTCGGCCAGTTTGATCTTGATTCTCTGGCGCGGCGGCCTCGGCCCCGGCGGCAGAACAGGCGGGAGCGGCGGTGGTGG
>JBOGOY010000125.1:0-8154 GCA_050748185.1 Pyrinomonadaceae bacterium | reverse complement strand
CGGCCCCTGCGGGCCGGTCGCCCCGATGGTGACATGGAAGACAGCGTTTTCTCGCTCCCGCCTGCCGCGGGAGACCGTCAGCAGATACGTCCCCGGCTGAAGACCCGGCGTGAGGAAGGCGACGATTTGCGTCGGCGTGGAGGTGATCAAGGTCAGCGGCACGCCTTCGAGTTTGACCTGTGGGGCGTCGTCGCCGAAGTTGAGGCCGGTGATGGTGAGCTGTGACAGCCCCGTGTCAGTCTCGGCGCGCGTGATGGCGAGTTGGTTGGCGGCTTGTGGCGCGGCGGCGGTCTGCTCCTGCGCGGTGGACTGCTCTTGCGCGCTGGCGTTGGTCAGGCAAAGCATGGACATGACGAATAAAACGACGAGGCGGCGAATGTGTCTGGCGTTCATCGGTGTTCTCCTGTTGCAGGGCTGACAGCGCGGCTGGCAGCGGGGGTGAATGAGCGAATCCTTCAAGGCTCGCGGCCTTCACCTACTAAGGCGCGAATGGGAGCGCACAACTGGCACGCGCCTGAAATTTTTTATCAATGGGAAATTTGCTCGGAAGTGAGTTCGGAACAAGTGATATAATTCGCGGCGCTTGCAGTTAGAACTGCCACCTGAGAGGGGCTATGACGATGGCCTCGCCACACGAAGTGACACAACTGCTCTTGGCTTGGAATCAAGGCGACGAGGCGGCTCTCGACAAACTAATCCCACTGGTCTCGGAGGAGTTGCGGCGGCTGGCGCGGCATTACATGAGCGGCGAGCGCGCCGGCCACCTGCTGCAAACGACAGCCTTAGTCAATGAGGCTTACCTGCGGTTGGTTGATTCGAGCCGTGTGCGCTGGCAGAACCGCGCCCACTTCTTCGCCGTCTCCGCCCAATTGATGCGCCGCATCCTCGTGGATTTGGCGCGCTCCCGCCAACGCCTCAAGCGCGGCGGCGAAGCGCTGCAAGTCTCTCTGGCCGAAGCGATGATCGTCCCCCAAGAGCGCGGCACGGACTTAGTGGCGCTCGACGAGGCGCTCGGCGCGCTGGCTGTCCTTGACGAGAGAAAGGCCCAAGTGGTGGAACTGCGCTTTTTCGGCGGGCTGAGCGTGGAAGAGACGGCGGAGGCGCTGCAAGTCTCAGCCGACACGGTCATGCGCGATTGGAAGACGGCCAAAGTCTGGCTCCTGCGCGAGCTTTCAAACGTAACTCCGGGCGACGAGTAAGAAGATAACTTTCGCCCTCACTTGTCACTCATCACTTGTCACTCATCACTGTTTTTATGTCCCCCGAACGCTGGCAACAGGTCGAGCAACTTTATCTCTTGGCCTCGGAGCGCGAGCCGAGTGAGCGTACGGCTTTGCTTGATGAAGCCTGCGCGGGGGATGAGGTGCTGCGCCGCGAAGTCGAGTCGCTGCTCGTCTATGAGCAACAAGCCGAGAGCTTCATTGAAGCGCCCGCTTTGGAGGTCGCGGCCAAGTCGCTCGCCGATGAGCAAGCCCGGTCAATCGTCGGGCGGTTGATCGGACATTACCAAGTTCTCTCGCTGCTCGGCGCGGGCGGGATGGGCGAGGTTTACTTGGCTGAAGACACCGCGCTCGGTCGCCGGGTAGCGCTCAAGCTTTTGCCGCCCGCCTTCACCCGCGAGGCAGACCGCGCGCGTCGCTTCGAGCGTGAGGCGCGCGCCGCCTCGGCCTTGAACCATCCGAACATTCTCACCATCTACGAGATCGGGCGCGTGGACGGCGCGCACTTCATCGCCACCGAGTTCATCGAAGGCCAGACGCTGCGCCAGCGCATGTCAGGCTCAGGGATGGAACTGGATGAGGCGCTCGACATCTCGATTCAGGTCGCCGGAGCGCTGGCCGCGGCGCACGAGGCGGGCATTGTGCATCGCGACATCAAGCCCGAAAACATCATGCTCCGGCGCGACCGGATCATTAAAGTCCTAGACTTCGGCCTCGCCAAATTGACCACGAAGCTGCCGGCGGGAACGGCTTCCGGCGGAAGAGCGCCGGCTCAAGTCTCGGTCAAGACGGAACCCGGCGTGGTGATGGGAACCGCTCATTATATGTCTCCGGAGCAATTGCGCGGGCAGGAGGTGGACGCCCGCACCGACATCTTCAGTCTGGGCGTTTTGATCTACGAGATGATTGCGTGTCGTCAGCCGTTTGCGGGTGACACGCCGAGCGACTGCATCGCCTCGATCCTCAAAACTGAACCGTCGCCGCTCGCCGAGTTCGCGCCGGAAGTCCCCGCCGAACTTGAGCGGATCGTGTTCAAAGCGTTAGAGAAAGATCGAGAGGAGCGGTATCAAGTCGTCCAAGACTTGCTCCTTGATCTGAAAAAGCTCAAGCATCACATGGAGTTTGAGGCCGAACGGGGACGCTCTATCCCTCCGGCAACAGCCGCCCTGACTGGAAAGATCGTCGTCACGCCCACACAATCGAGCGCCGAGTATGTGATCGGCGAGGTCAAACTCCACCGGCGGGCGGCGTCCATCTTTCTGGCGACGCTCGTATCGGCGTTGGTCGGAGTCGCCTATTTCTACTCTGGCGGCCGTGACGGGCAGGCGATTAATTCGGTGGCGGTCTTACCTTTCATTAATGTCAACGCCGACCCCAACACGGAATATCTCTCCGACGGCATCGCCGATAGCCTCATCAACAGCCTTTCGCAATTATCCGATCTGAAAGTGATGTCGTTCAATTCGGTCTCCCGCTACAAAGGGGGGCCGTTCAACGCGCAAACAGTGGGGCGCGAACTGAAGGTGCAGGCGGTGGTCATCGGTCGGCTGACGCAACAGGGCGATGAGCTTGCAATCAACGTTGAACTGGTGGACGCGCGCGACCTAAGCCGCATCTGGGGAGCGCAGTACAATCGAAGGTCGGCGGGCGTGCTGGCCCTTCAGCAAGAGATCGCCGAGGAACTCTCGGAGAACTTACACCTCAAGTTGAACAGTCAGGAGCAGGGGAGACTGGCTAAAAGTTACACTGAGAATCCGGAAGCCTACCAGCTCTATCTCAAGGGGCGGTTCTTCTGGAACAAGCGGTCCGGGGAAGGCTTGCAGCGCGGCATTGAACATTTCGATCAGGCGATAGCTCTCGATCCGGGCTACGCGCTGGCCTACGCCGGGTTAGCCGACTGCTACGGGCTGCTGCCAAACTATAGCAGCACATCCCCCACAGATGCCTTACCGAGAGCGAAGGCGGCGGCGCTGAAGGCTCTGGAGTTAGATGACCAGTTGGCCGAAGCGCACACTTCGCTGGGGCTGGTGAAGAAAGACTACGATTGGGATTTCGCGAGCGCCGACAGAGAGTTCCGACGCGCCATCGAACTGAACCCGAACTACGCCACCGCCTACCACTGGCAGGCCGAGAATTTAGTGACGCTCAGGCGATTGGATGAGGCCATCGCCGCGATGAAACGCGCCCAAGAGCTTGATCCTTTTTCGCTCATCATCAATGGCGAGGTAGGCTGGGTTTACTACCATGCGCGCCAGTACGATGAAGCGATAGAACAACTTCAGAAGACGGTTGAGATGGACCCTCATTTCCCTAGAAACTTCTTTTTCCTCGGCAGGGCATATGAGCAGGAAAGGATGTATGAGGAGGCCATTTCGGCCACACAACAGGCCGTCGCTCTGTCAAGTGGTTATACCTTATTCAAAGCATCCTTGGGACACATCTATGGAATGGCAGGTCAGCGGGGCGAAGCGCAACGGCTCTTGAATGAATTGCGGGAGCGGTCGAATCGAGAATATGTCTCGCCGGTCGCCGTGGCGCTGATTCATACCGGCTTGGGGGATAGAGATCAGGCTTTCGCTTGGCTCGAAAAGGCTTATCAGGAGCATGATACGATTCTGGTCTATTATTTGAGAGACCCGCAACTCGAGGGGTTGCAGTCGGACCCACGGTTCGCTGACCTCCTGCGGCGCGTTGGCCTTACACTTTAGTTGGCAACGTTTCTTTTTGCCGCTCTTTCCGCTCCCGCACGCCCATCTATGCTTCGCACCTCGTCCGTCCAGTTAACGGCGTCAAGAATATGCCTGCCGTTAATTCATGTCAGCACAATTTTCTTCTTCCGTAGCTTAGGCTTACCCTCTGTCTGTGTTTCAATGTCCCTGCTGCTCAAGGAATCAAGTAAGCGGTTTTGTGCGGTACCGGACATACCTGTTATATTTCCTCGGCAAGTTAGCCTCTTGTCATCTGGATTGAGTCTCTTTGCTCCTTCCGCGTGTCGTTAGTTGTCAATTCTTACCACTTCCCCACGCGAGGGTGGTGCGATTCACAGTCATTAAATGAGGAGAAGGGACCATGAAGATTTTACTTTACAACCCCGACAACGGAGTGACGCGCAACTTCATGCCGCACCTCTGGATGTTCCTGCTTCAGGCCCTCACCCCGGAGGGCCACGAGGTGTTGCTGGTTGACGGCAACGCACACGCCATGAGCGAGGAAGAACTGGTGCAGTTCGTGCGCGAACAAGGCGTCGGGCTGGTCGGCATCGGCGCGATGACGCGCATGATCGCCAGAGCCTACCGCATGGCAGACGCACTGCGCGCGGCCGGCGTTCCCGTCGTGATGGGCGGGCCACACGTCACGGAGGTGCCGGACGAAGCCCTCGGCCGCAACGGTGGCCCGCGCCACGCGGACGCGGTGGCGCTCGGCGAGGCCGACGAGACGTGGCCGCGGATCGTCGAGGACGCTGCGCGCGGCGAACTCAAAGAGATTTACCAGCCGGAACGCGACGCGAAGGGCAATGACAACAAGCCGAGCCTGCAACCTTACCCCGTCATCCCGTGGGACAAACTGGAACTAGACCAGTTCAACCTGCTGCCACAGTTCGTGCGCCCGTTGCTGGGCCGGATGGGTGGCGGGTGGGGGACATTTCACGTCGTGCCGATCGAGACCGGACGCGGCTGCCCCTACGGGTGCGAGTTCTGCACCGTTACCGGGTTCTTCGGCGACTCGATCCGCTTTCGCTCGAACGAGAGCGTGATCGAAGAACTGCTCCGCCTCAAATTACGCGCCCGCCGCGAGGGCGGGCAGATCGCGGTCTTCTTCATCGATGACAATCTCGCGATCAACACCAAGCGCCTGAAGTCGCTGCTGAAAGACATCATCGCCGCCAACGCGCAACTGCCGTGGGTGGCGCAAATCAGCGCCAACCTGCTGCGCGACGAGGAACTGGTTGACCTGATCGCCGCGTCGGGCGGCAAATGGGTCTTCATCGGCATGGAGTCGATCGACCCGGTCAACATGGCCGATGTCAATAAAAACTTCAGCAAGCCGGGCGAGTACGCCGCGGTGCTCGATCGGCTGGCGGCGCGCAATGTCTACGCGATCACGTCCTTCATCTTCGGCATGGACAACGACACGCCCGGCGTGGCCGAACGCACGCTCGACGCCATCCACTCGTGGCCGCCGGGGCTGCCCGTCTTCGGCCAACTGACGCCGTTCCCGGCGACGCCGCTGTACGACCGTCTGCAAAAAGCCGGGCGGCTCGCGCGGCCGACGCACTGGATGGACTTCGCGCCTTTCGAGATGGCCCACGCGCCGCTGAAAATGACGATCAAAGAAGCACGCACAGAGGTCAACCAAGCGTGGTCGTCGTCCTACAGCCCTGAGCGGAACGCCGAAGCGATCGCGGCGCTTGCCGGCGCGCCGATTCAATACCGCATCAGCCACCTCGTCGCGCGGCTGTTTTTCCGCGGCATCTATTTCCCGCAGATGAACAAGCGGGCATGGATCAAACTGATCGCGCAGAATCGCCGGGTAGTGTTCGGGCTGTTAAAAGAGGGCATCGGCACATGGCGCTCGGCGCGTCAACGGAGAGCATCGGCGGCAACAAGCCCGGTAAAAATCTGACGATTCATCCAATCCCGCGTGGACTTGAGAGCGCTTTGACAGGTGTGGTCTTAAGCCGCGCCTTCAAGCAAAGCGTCATCCGCAACTTGCAACCTGACCGCTTGTTCAGGCATCATAACGCCCGGTTATTCCTTCTCTCTGGCATCAACGGTGATGCGCCCACGCTTGGTAGTCTTTCCGCGGCGGCGTTTTGGATGGTTTGAGAGTAGGCAGATTTCAACTACAGAAGCCGCTCTGTCAAGAGCATCCGAACGCAAGCCTTCGCTGCCCACCGTTACATCGAAGCCACTTTGATTCGCAGCTTCTCTCAGAAACTCCTGAGCTATAAGGAGAAGGTACAAGTCTATGTCAATGAAACTCTACGTCGGTAATCTGTCGTTCCAGACCTCGAGCGAGGATTTGCAACAACTGTTCTCGCAGGTCGGTACGGTCGAGTCGGCTTCCGTGGTTGAAGACCGCGACACCGGTCGCTCGCGCGGCTTCGGCTTCGTCGAAATGGCCTCGAAAGAGGAAGGCGACGCGGCCATCGCGCAGTTTAACGGCAAGGAAGTTAACGGGCGCAGCCTGACCGTCAACGAAGCCCGCCCGCGCGAAGATCGCGGCGGACGCGGCGGCGGCGGTGGTGGTGGCGGACGCGGCGGCTTCGGCGGTAATCGCGGCGGTGGTGGCGGCTACGGTGGCAACCGTGGCGGTGGTGGTGGCTACGGCGGCGGTGGTGGTGGCGGTGGCAACCGCGAACCGCGTTGGTAAGCTTTCCCGCTACTTACCGGTGACCCTTTCAAGCAAAGCGCCTCCGACGATAATCAGTGCCGCCGGAGGCGCTTAAATTTTGTAGGCAGAAGGGGTGCGCTTCAATATTTAATATGAGCGGCACCAAAGGATATTCATGAATTTCTCTCAACTGGGACTGAACGACACGCTGTCGCGCGTCTGCGAGTCCCTCGGATACACAGAACCCACACCGATCCAGAAAAAGTCGATTCCCGTCGTCCTCGACGGTCATGACTTGATCGGCACAGCCGATACCGGAACCGGCAAAACCGCCGCGTTCCTGCTCCCGATCATTCAACGCTTGTCGGCGCAACCGCGCCCCGGCGTCCGCGTGCTCATTCTCGCGCCGACGCGCGAACTGGCGATGCAAATCGAAGCCAGTTACCGCTCGCTCGTCCCGAAGAAAAACGCGCGCTGCGTGACGCTCATCGGCGGCACCGGGTTGGCGCGCCAGACGGAAGCCCTTCGGCGCGGCCCGAGTTTTATCATCGCGACGCCGGGACGCCTGCTCGATCACATGGAGCGCGGCGCGATCGATTTTTCTTTCATCGAGACGCTGGTGCTCGACGAGGCTGACCGGATGCTCGACATGGGCTTCTGGCCCGCGATCCGGCGCGTGCTCGCGGCGCTGCCGACAGATCGACAGACGCTGCTCTTCTCGGCCACGATGTCGCCAGCGATCGAGCAGATCGCGCGCTCGACGATGCGCGACCCGAAGATCGTGGAAGTGAGCCCGCGTGGGCGCGCCGCCGGAACCATCGAACAGATGGCCTACCCGGTCGCCACCGAATCGAAGATGGCGCTTTTGCTCGACCTGCTGGAGCGCGAGCGCTTCGAGCGCGTCTTGGTCTTCACGCGCACGCGGCGCGGGGCCGAGCGTCTCTCGCACATCCTCGAAGCGCGCGAGCACAAGGTAAACCGCATTCACGCCGACCGCACGCAACCGCAGCGCGAGGCCGCTTTGCGCGGTTTCAAAGACGGGCGCACGCGCGTGCTCGTCGCGACCGACATCGCTGCGCGCGGCATCGACATCGACGCCGTCTCGCATGTCATCAACTTCGACGTGCCGCAGGCGCCGGAAGATTACGTCCACCGCATTGGCCGCACCGGGCGGGCCGGGAATCAGGGGCGCGCGATTACGCTCGTCACCCCGGTCGAAGAACTATCCATGCGCGCCATCGAGCGTTTGACCGGACAGGCGGTCGAGCGGGTTCTGCTGCCGGGCTTCGGCGGCGTCCAGCAAACCAGTCACGCAACCGCGAAGCCGTTCGCTTCGGTCAGGCATCGCGCCAGCGTCGGCCGCCGCTCGTTCCGCCCGCGACGTGCGAGGTAGTTCTTATAAGTTGGGGGCTACGGCGCTCGCGCCCGCCACGGGCACAAGTATCCGGCCCCCGCTCCGAACGGCCGTCGCGGCCGCAAGAAAAGTTCGCGACCCCTCCTCGCCGGCGATTCAGCAGATTGAAAGGAAGAAGCAACTGATGGAGAAGCAAACGTTCGCGGTTGGTCAGCGTGTGGATAAACTATGTGCGGTGTGCGAAGT
>JBOGOY010000124.1:4064-8170 GCA_050748185.1 Pyrinomonadaceae bacterium | reverse complement strand
CTGCGAAAGATGGCAAGCGGCTGGCGTGGCGAGGTGAAACGGCGCGTCCTGCCGGTGATATACTCGCTCGGGTGTGGGGGCGCGTCGCGGCGATCATCTCTGTTGGCCTCAGCCGCGGGCGTGCCCATTGAGAAAGTCTCCCTTCGTTCTCGTTGCCGAAAGTTATCCTAACGAAATCATGCAGAACTTGATCCTCGACAACCGTGACGGTGCGCTGCCCGCTGACGAGACCGACAACTTCGACTTCCCCCTCGGCATTGAAGGCTTCACCTACGGCGACCTGTACCGCCCCGCACGCCTGCGTGCGCTGGCTGAGAGGTTCTACGCCGAAGTTGAAAGCGCCGACGCGGAGTTGCACCGCGCACTCATGGATTACCTTACCGCGCATGGGGCGAAGCTCGCCGGCACGAAACAGGAATCTGAATTATTGATCGCCGCCGCGCCGCACCTGTCGCGCTTCGTCGCGGGCTTGTTCCGCGTCGAGGCGGAGCGCGAAGCGCAGGCCGCGTCGGTGCTCGCACAGGACGCCCTCTTCCAGTTCAAGTTCTTCGTCTCACGCCGCGCGCTCAAAAAGTTTCCCGCCGAACGCGCGCTCACGGTCGATGTCGAACAGGTTCACGCCGCGCTCGAAGCGTTGCGGCGCGCGGCCTTTGCCGACACGCTCAAAGACGACGACGAACTCGGTGTCGCGCGCATGACCGCGCGGCTGCTTGAGTGGGAGAAGCATTTCGAGAGGGGAACGGCTGACACGCCGCCCGTCGGGGCAGCAGGTGCGGGACAGTTCGCACCGGAGATCGAGCGCGCACGTGCCAGCGCGGTGGGGCTGCGGCCTGTGCTCGTGGAATTTCAGGACGGCGGGACTGACGACGAGAACCTCGCTTTCGTTAAATCGGCCCTTTGCCTCGTCGAAGCGTGGGCGGTCGCGCACGCCGCGCCGGAAGGCCCGGCCAAAGAGCGCGTGCGTGGATGGGTCTCGTTCCGCGCCCCGCATCCACTCGATTACGAGCATCTGGTCCAGATCGAGCGCCCGCGCGCCGATCTTCCCGAGTTGATGCGCGGGCTCGATCGAAACCTGCGCCGCCGCGACGGCTTCAAGCTCACCGACCGGCGCGCCTCGGAGCGCGAAGTCCTCTACGAAGTGGACTACTGTCTCTACTGCCACGAGCGCGACAAGGATTCGTGCTCGAAGGGTTTGCGCGCCTCGGACGGCGCGCTCAAGCGCAACCCGCTCGGCATCGCGCTCGAAGGCTGCCCGCTCGACGAGAAGATCTCGGAGATGCACGTGCTGAAAAAACGTGGCGACTCGATCGCGGCGCTCGTGCTCGTCGTGATCGACAACCCGATGTGCCCCGGCACAGGCCATCGCATCTGCAACGACTGCATGAAGTCGTGCATCTTCCAGAAGCAGGAGCCGGTCAACATCCCGCAGGCCGAAACCGGCATCCTGACAGATGTGCTCGAACTTCCTTACGGTTTCGAGATTTACTCGCTGCTGACGCGCTGGAATCCGCTCAACGCCAAACGCCCTTACGCGCTGCCTTACAACGGCCGGAACGTCCTCGTCGTCGGCCTCGGCCCCGCCGGCTACACGTTAGCGCATTACCTCTTGAACGAAGGCTTCGGCGTCGTCGGCATCGACGGCCTGAAGATCGAGCCGCTCGGGCGATTGCTGACCGGCGACGGCGGGCGCGAAGTGCCGCGGCCCGTGCGCGACGTGCGCGAGATCGAGTCGGCGCTGGACCAGCGTGTGCTCGCCGGCTTCGGCGGCGTCTCCGAATATGGCATCACGGTACGCTGGGACAAGAATTTTCTGACGCTCATCCACCTCGCGCTGGCGCGCCGCGACCATTTCCGCTTTTACGGCGGCGTCCGATTCGGCGGGACGCTGACGATTGAAGACGCATGGGAACGCGGCTTTGCACACATCGCGATCGCCTCGGGCGCGGGCCGCCCGACGATCATCGGGATGAAGAACAACCTGCTGCGCGGCATCCGCAAGGCCTCTGACTTCCTGATGGCGCTGCAACTGACGGGGGCGTTCAAGCGCGACGCGCTCGCGAATTTGCAGGTGCGTTTGCCTGCGGTCGTGGTCGGCGGCGGACTGACCGCGATCGACACGGCGACCGAGTTGTTCGCTTATTACCCCGTACAGGTTGAAAAGGCGCTTGCGCGTCACGAACAACTCGTCGCCGAGTTTGGCGAAGACCAAGTCTGGTCCCGCTTGGAGGTCGAAGAGCGCGCGGTGTACGAAGAGTTTCTCGCACACGGCCGGGCGGTGCGCGCCGAGCGCGAACGCGCGCGCACGGCCGGCGAAGAGCCGGACTTCGTGCCGCTGGTCCGCGCTTGGGGCGGCGTCTCGATCGCCTACCGCAAGCGCTTACAGGACTCGCCGGCCTACCGCCTCAATCACGAGGAGGTCGTCAAGTCGCTCGAAGAGGGCATCGACTACGTCGAGAACGTGACGCCGGTCGAGGCCGTGCCGGACGACTGTGGCGCGGTCGCCGCGCTCGTCTTTCAACGCACCGGCAGTGCGGGCGGGGCGGAGACGGACTTTGTGCGGCTGCCGGCGCGCACCGTCTGTGTCGCGGCGGGGACCAGCCCGAATACCATCTACGAGAAGGAGCGGCCCGGCACGTTCGCCCTCGACGAGTGGCGCGAGTTCTTCGCGCCGCACAAGTTCGAGGCCGACGGGACAAGCGGGCGGCGCCGGCTGGTCCCCGCCGCGCAGGGCGAGCGCGCTTTCCTCACTTCCTATGAGAGCGAAGGACGCTTCATCAGTTACTACGGCGACAACCATCCCGTCTACGCCGGTAACGTCGTCAAGGCGATGGCCTCCGCGAAGCATGGCTACGAGCAGGTGTCGGCGCTTTTCGCCGGTGAGGTTGAAAACCTGCGCGCTGAGGACCAACCGGCGCGCGAGGAACAGTTCGCGCGGCTCGTCGGGCGGCTGGACGACGAATTAATCGCGCGTGTCGCGCGCGTCGTGCGTTTGACCGAGACGATCGTCGAGGTGTTGGTGCGCGCGCCGTTGCAGGCGCGTCAGTTTCACCCCGGCCAGTTCTACCGGCTGCAAAACTACGAGACGGATGCGCCCGAAGTGAACGGGACCAAGCTGCTGATGGAGGGGTTGGCGCTGACCGGCGCGTGGGTCGATCAGGGCGAGGGACTGTTGAGCCTCATCGTGCTGGAGATGGGCGCGTCGTCGCGCCTCTGCGCGACACTCAGGCCCGGTCAGGAGATCGTCGTCATGGGACCAACCGGCACGCCGACCGAAATCCCCGCGGGCGAGACGGTGTTGCTCGCGGGCGGGGGCTTGGGTAACGCCGTGCTCTTCTCGATCGCGAAGGCCTTACGCGACAACGGCAACCGCGTGATCTACTTCGCTGGCTACAAGCGCGGCGAAGACTTGTTTAAGCGCGAGGAGATCGAAGCGGCGACCGATCAGGTCATCTGGTCCACCGACTCGGGAGCCGAGATCGAGCCGCGCCGCCCGCAGGACCGGCGTTTCCGCGGCAACATCGTGCAGGCTATCAAGACCTACGCTGAGGGGGCGTTCGAGGGCGGCGCGCCGCTCTTCGATTTGAAGGAAGTCGAGCGCGTCATCGCCATCGGTTCCGACCGCATGATGGCTGCCGTCAAACAGGCGCGACATGGCGTGCTGGCCGCGCACCTCAAGCCGGGTCATATGGCCGTCGGCTCGATCAACAGCCCGATGCAGTGCATGATGAAAGAGGTCTGCGCGCAATGCCTCCAACGCCACGTGGACCCAGAAACCGGCGCGGAGAGTTTCGTCTTCTCCTGCTTCAATCAGGATCAGCCGCTCGACCGCGTGGATTTCAAGAACCTCAACGACCGCCTGCGCGCCAACACCGTGCAGGAGAAACTAGCCAATCTGTGGCTCGATAAACTGTTCAAGGAGGCCGGGCGGGCGGACTTCTGAGCGGTGACTGTCCGAGTGTCTCAATAACGGCAGAAATTTCCCCGACAACAAGGTAGCAGGCGCTCCTTCTCCCTCCGCGTCTCGCGACGATTTCCGCCGGGCTTCGAGTCCGACGAATCAACCGCCGAATCATCGCACTCGGGTCTTCAGTTCTCACCAGTAACTC
>JBOGOY010000124.1:0-4054 GCA_050748185.1 Pyrinomonadaceae bacterium | reverse complement strand
AGTAACTCCTCTGTACAGGCACACAAAAATTGCCTCCGTAAAACCCATCCACTTTTGCCTGCCATCCGTACAAAGTCTTGAAAGGATGACTTTTAGGTTGACAGCGTTCGTCAGCCACCTGTAAATTTCTGACCCCTCGATCGATTATCAAGCGGGCATGTGCGACCCCCCTTAAGTCACACGCCTGTACCGGCCCGAGTTTTACGCAAAGCGGTGCGACAGTTCCCTCGCCACTGCTTTTTAGGAGTACCCCTCATGGCACAAGTCGCAATAGCCACCTTCAGCCCCTCGACAATCACCTCTCCTCTGAAACTACGCGAGTTAGGTATCTACAAACTTGATGGCGGCCGCGAGTTTATCGTCAGCACGCTTTACCACGACGGCTGTTGCCTTTACTCGGCGGGCGCGTGGCAAACGTTCGGTAACGCGGAATTCTGGGTTGAGCCCAACGGGCAACTATTTAAGAACGGCATTCCCACACACTGGCGCGTGGAGAATTTGATGGACACGGGGCGCACAAGCCAGTATCCCAGAGCGACCGACTTCATTCGTTAGCCTTCGCCACGGAGCGGGCGGGCCGGGCGGGTCAAGCCGCCATCACCTTTCTTGCCAAACACTCTCTGAAGCCGCCCTCCGCGGCCGACTGAAGCAAAACTGAAACGGGCGGTAATCAGCACTCTGCTGATCGCCGCCCGTTTTTTTGTTGCGCGTCCGTAGGCTTGAACGGTCACAGCCTCTTCAAATACTCCGGCGGCACAGATTCCACCAACCACACTCCGTTTGCCGATACGTAGAAGACGTGACCTGCTGCGGCCATCCGGGCGGCGTCAATTTCAAGCACGACGGGTGTGCCGTGCCGTGCCCCTACGGCTTTCGCGGTTCGCACGTCCGGCGACAAGTGGACGTGGTGCCTTGCCATCTTGCTCAGGCCCGCGCCGATAATTGACCAGACGCTCTGTCCGCCCGTGCCGTGATAAAGCACTGCGGTCGCCGGTTCCAGTTGCAAATCCACCTCAACGCTATGGCCCTGATTGGCGCGGATCAGCCGGCCCTGCTCGTCAAATGAAAAGCGCTGCCTCTCGTTGCGCGCCACGACCTCTTGCAACTCGGCGCGGGTGATCGAGAAGTTATGTGCCGCGCACGCCGCCAGCAATGCGTCCACCTCGACCCAGCCCCCCGGTGAAAGTTCCAGCCCGAGGCGTTCCGGCTGGTGCCGCAGGTGCTTGCTCAGATACTTGCTAATCTTCACCAGACGCGCGTCGGCTAAACTCATCACGCCACGCTCCGATTCAGTCGTTTCCAGCGCCTTCGCCGGCCGCGCCGGTCTTCGCCCTATCGCCGGCGGCGTCAGAGCTACCGGCCCCGGCCCTCCCGCCCGCACCGCCAACTCCTCCGGCGCCAGTGGAGGGGTCTCTGTCGTCGAGCGCGGCCAGAGTGCTTGCCGCGGTCTGGGGACCGGATGCCGGCTCAGTCCCGACGCCCGTGCCGCCGCTTGAGAGCGCGCCGCCGCCGCCGGGTCCGCCTCCTTGTGAAGTGGCGGAACTGCCGCCGCTCACCTGCCCTCCGGCCGAAGCCGTGGTCCCCGCGGGCGCACCCGCCAAGTCCATCTCGCCCACCGCACCGATAGTCCCTTCGACGGAAGCGGCCCCGCCACCGCCGGACCTTTCCGCCCCGGCTCTGCCGGCGTCGCGGCCCGTATCGGGCAAGATGTTCGGGCTGCCGGCGACGACGCCGGGGCTGCCCGGAGTGTCGCTCCGCGTTTTCTCTTCGGCGGCCCGCCCGGTCCCGACGGCGAACCTGTCCGGCTGGTCGTTACTTGTCTTAGAGTCTGCCATCATTCACACCTCCTTGGTTTCCTTGCCTGATCAATTAAAGCGGTGATGCCGAAATTGGATTAGCCACTAAGGACACGAAGGACACAAAGGACACGAAGGAAGTTCAGGCGCTGTCCGTGTAGTTCCTTCACTGTTGCCTGCTCTTCGTGTGCTTCGTGCCTTTCGTGGCTGATCCTGTTTCCGCTTTGTGCTGTCGCCATCCGGCCCCACCTTTAATCCCTCACAAACCCGACGGGAAAGTCTCAGGCGGCTCGCCCGCCTCCCACCCGGCGGTGCGTTCGAGCGGCTCCAGAGCGCGCGTCTCGTCGAAGTGCAGCACGGCGTCAAACTGATCCGCCAGCCGCGCGTCGAAGTAGTGGCTGACGCGCTCGGTCTGCGGCAGGTAGATGACGCCGATGGCGCGCTCGAGCCGCGGCCGGCGCAAGAGTTCGGCGACGAGTGGGGCCGCGTCGCGTAGCACGAGCAGAAAGTTTGGCCCGCCCGTCTCGTGGAAGAGCCACTCGTAGCTGCCCGCGAGCGCAGGATTCACGCGCTTGCGCTCTGGCCGGGTGCCCCATTCGGAAGCAGCCGTGACCGTGCCGGCGTAGGTCGTAAACCCGACGAGCACGGCGTCGCGCCCGTAACGCTCGCGCGCGAGTTGGCCGACGTTCCACTCGCCGGCCTCGGCCATGTAGGTGGCGCGCGCGTCGCCGAGATGCGAGTTGTGTTCCCAGATGGCGATCTTCGGCTGTTGGCCCTGCCCGGCGAGATGCCGGACCAATGCGTCGAGCGTCTCGGCCATATGGCTGTCGCGCAGGTTCCACGAACTGACGCGCCCGCGAAACATCGTCCGGTAATACTCTTCGGCGTTCTTCACTAGCCGCGCGTTCTGCTCCGCGAAGAAAAACTCGTCTTCGGCCAAGCGCCCGTCGCGGTTCGCATAGTCGGCGGCACGCCGGCGCAACTCCAACAACTGCTCGACTACCTCGCGCTCGCACGGTTCGGTCATGCCAAAGCTCGCGGCGTAGCCGTAGGCCTGCGTGTCCTCAGCGTAGTGCTCGAAGCAGGAGTAGCGGTAACGGGCGCGGCGCGCCGCCTCGGGATCGATCTTATCGAGGTAGCCGAGTACCGCTTCGATTGACGAACTGAGACTGTAGAGGTCGAGTCCGTAAAAGCCGACTTGTGGCCACCCGTCGGGAAGCGACCCGTTGTAATCGCGTAGCCACTCGACGAATTCCAGCACGACCCGATTGCGCCACATCCACGTGGGGAAGCGTGTGAAGCCGCCGAGCGCCTTGTCGGCGTCCTTGTCGTCGCCCGTGCCCCGCACGTAGCGGTTGACGCGGAAGGCGTCGGGCCAGTCGGCCTCGACCGCGACGGCCGTAAAATTCTTCTCGCGGATCAGACGCTTCGTGATCTCGGCGCGCTCGCGGTAAAACTCTTCGGTCCCATGCGTCGCCTCGCCGAGCAACGCGAAACGCGCGTCGCCGATCAGGCGTAACAGCGGATCGTAGTCTGCGCTTGATCCCGCGAGCGGCACGGCCGCGGCACGCACAGCCTGAGAAATCGCTTGGTTGCTATCAGGATTTTCCGTCACGACGTGCCACCTGATTCAATTAGAAGGGCGCGAGGCGTCGGTGCTCGATCATCAAGCAACGATCCTGTACGACCTTGATGCCGGCCCGCGCCAGTTGTTCGGCCGCCGCGTCGTCGCGGATGCCCGACTGAAGCCAGACGGCGCGCGGCTGCTTCCCGAGCATGTCTGCGACGTGTGCTCGGACGTCTTCCGAGCGGCGAAAGACGTTAACGAGATCGATCTCGCCGGGCACTGCGGCGAGCGTGCGATAAACCTGCTGGCCGAGGATGCGCGTCACGTCCGGGTAATAGACGGGGACGGGAATGACTTCGAGTCCCGCCGAAGCGAGATACTGCGGCACGTAAAAGGCAGGCTGAAAAGATTGCTGCTCGGTCTTGATGCCGAGCACGGCGACGCGGCGAGTCGCGGCCAGCAACGCTTTCATCCCTGCGGCATCGTCAATCAGATTATCCTGCCAGTCCATTAGTGGCCCCCTCTACAACCATCATCATAAGCCGCAGAGTTTGCGACCTTGTGGCCCAACAGTTTCAATTTACTGACGGCGGCGGCTCGTTTGAGCTTGGCGAGTTTGGCAGCGGCGACCAAAATTTTAGCCACGAAGCACACGAAGGACACGAAGCAGAACAGGATGAATGATGAAGGA
>JBOGOY010000123.1:0-8185 GCA_050748185.1 Pyrinomonadaceae bacterium | reverse complement strand
GTTGGGCGCAGTTGCATACGCGGCGGCGTCACCTGACGCTCGACCTGCTGATGCTCGTCGCGGCTTTCACGCTGGCCTACCTGCTGAGATTCGATTTTCACATCCCGCGTAAGGAACTGTGGGACGGCTTCGTCCAACTGCCTTACGTGGTGTTGATTCAGTTCGCGACGCTCGTCCTCATCGGGGCCTACTCGCTGATCTGGCGCTATATCGGGATGGCCGAGATGAAAGTGTTCATCCTCGCCGCGCTGTGGTCGGCGCTGCCGGTCGTCGCTCTGCGCATGACGTTGCCCGCCGAGTTGCAGCAGTGGCGCGTGCCGCTCTCGGTAATCTTCACGGACACGGTGCTGGCGTTCGGCGGCGTACTGGGCCTGCGCGTGCTGCGTCGCGCCATCTACGAGCGGTACGAGAAGCGGCGCAAGTCGGCGCACGTGGGCCACAGCCAAAGGCAGCCGGTGTTGCTCATCGGGGCCGGGCGCGCCGGCGTGACGACGATCAAAGAGATTCACAACGGCGGCGACATCGGGCTGGAAGTGAAGGGCTTCGTCGATGACGAAGCGGAGAAGACCGGCTCGGTCATTCACGGCGTCAAGGTTCTCGGCACGATGCAGGACTTGCCGCGCCTCGTGTCCGAACTGAAGATCGATCACGTCGTCATCACCATCAACCGCGCGTCGCGCCAGCAGTTCCGGCACATCCTCGACGCCTGCGAGCGGATTCCCATCAGGGCGCGGATCATCCCCGGCCTCCACGAAATCCTGCAGGGCCGCGTGACGGTGAGCCGTATCCGCGACGTGCAGATCGAAGACCTGCTCGGGCGCGTGCCGGTCTGCCTCGAAGAGGGGAACATCAGGAACCTGCTGACGGATCGGCTCGTGATGGTAACGGGCGCGGGCGGTTCGATCGGATCGGAGTTGGCGCGGCAGGTGGCGCGTTTGTGCCCGGCGCGCCTGCTGCTGGTCGAGCGGGCCGAGTGGGCGCTGTTCAACATCGACCGCGAACTGCGCGCGGCCTACCCGGAACTGAAGATCGAGACGCTGATCGCGGACGTTTGCGACGAGGGCCGGATGCGCTCCGTCTTCCAAACCTACGGCCCGCAGGTCATCTTCCACGCGGCGGCGCACAAGCACGTGCCGATGATGGAGGCCAATCCGTGCGAGGCAGTTAAGAACAACATCCTCGGCACGCAGACGCTGGGCGAACTGGCCGGAGAGTATGGGGCCGAAACCTTCGTGCTCATTTCGACCGACAAGGCCGTACGCCCGACTTCGGTGATGGGCGCGGCCAAGCGCGTGGCCGAACTGGTGACGCAAAGCCTCGACCGGCAGTTCGCGACGCGCTATGTGGCCGTCCGCTTCGGCAACGTGATCGGATCGGCCGGCTCCGTGATCCCGATCTTTCAGGAGCAGATCCGCAAGGGCGGGCCGGTAACTGTCACACACCCGGACATGGTGCGCTACTTCATGACGATCCCCGAGGCGGCGCAGTTGGTGATGCAGGCCGGCGCGATGGGCGAAGGCGGCGAGATCTTCGTCCTCGACATGGGCGAACCGGTGCGCCTGCTGGATCTCGCGAAAGACGTCATCACCCTCTCGGGGTTCAGGCCATATGAGGATCTGAACATTGTTTTCACGGGACTGCGCCCCGGCGAGAAGCTCTTCGAGGAACTGGAGATGACGGACGAGCACATGTCCAAGACGCGTCACCCGAAAATCTTCGTCGGCCGGATCGCGGCCTACCCGGAGGAGCAGGTGCGTCACGCCCTCCAGCGCCTCGCTCACCTCGCCCACCGCGGGCAGGAGGCGGAACTGCGCCAGTATCTTAACGAACTGCTGCCGGAGGCACGGCTCGCCGTGCCGTCCGATCCGGCCGTCCCGCAGCGGGACGATGCCGTCCTGCAACTAGCCACCACGGCGAGCGTTTCTTAACTTGCACACTAAACAGCCCCCGACCCTTCGACCCGTCAATACAGTAGCCGCTCGAAAGACTGTTCTGCTCTTAAGAAGAGTTTCCCCTTAACTTCTCATTACCTGTCACCTGTGACTGTTGAATTAACGAAGGAGCCAGTATGCCTGTCCACCAAATTCCTCGAAACCGTAAGCCTCTTTTCGTCCTGACGGCGATGCTCTTAATAGCGTCCTCGATTGCGCTCATCGCCACGTTCACGAAAAGCGCCACGGCCGCGGGCGACGGCTCAGGCCTGTCGCCGCGCGTGCGCCGGGCGGACTGGACGCGCGGACTGGTCCCTTTGTTGGCTCCACACCCGGCCGTCGGTGTCGGCGCGGCAGTCTTCCCACGCCCTTTTGTCCTGCGCGCCCTGATGCCGGATCCGTGTGGCGCGCCGAGTTTCGCGGCGGCGACCAACTTCGCGGTAGCAGATAACCCGCGCTCACTGGCCGTGGGCGACTTCAATGGCGATAGTAAGCTCGATCTCGCCGTCGGGCACAGCCGGACGACGAACAACGTCATGCTTTTGCTCGGCGACGGCACTGGCAACTTCACACCCGGCACTACTTTTACGGTCGCCAGCAGTTTGCTGCGCGGGCTCGTCGCCGGCGACTTCAATAACGATAGTAAGCTCGATCTCGCCGCTGGTTCCGAGAACTTGAGCAGAGTCTCGATACTCTTAAATAACGGCGCGGGTGGCTTCACACAGGCGTTTAACCCCACGGTAGGGCTGAGCCCGCGCTCGCTCGCGGCGGCTGATCTCAACGGCGACGGCCACCTCGATCTGGCGATTGCCAACCGAGGTTCCAACGCTGTGCCCGGCAACACTGTCTCCATTTTAATCGGCGTCGGCGGGGGTAACTTCGCGGACCCGTTGAACTTCACCGTCGGGACGCAGCCCGGCGGGATTGTGGTTAGAGATTTCGACAACGACACCAAACTTGATCTGGCCGTGACGAACGAAGGCTCGGCCAGCGTCTCGATCCTGTTAGGCGACGGCTTAGGCGGTTTCGGTGGGACGACTAGCTCCGCGACCGGGGCCACTCCAGTTGCCGTGACCACAGGCGACTTCAGCGGCGACGGACAGTTCGATCTCGCCGTCGCCAACCGCGGTAACAACAACGTCTCGCTGTTGACGGGAGACGGCGCGGGCAATTTCACAGCCGCGGGCCTCTTCGCCGTCGGCACGGCTCCAAGCCACGTCTCTACCGGAGACTTCAACGAAGACGGCAAACCCGATCTGGCCGTCACGAACGAAGTTGCCGGCGGTTTGTCAGTCTTGCTCAACAACGGCGCGGGCGGCTTCGCGGCGGCGCAGAACTTGAGCGTCGGGACGGCCCCGTTCGCCGTCGCCATCGCGGATTTCAACAATGATGCGCGCCCTGATGCCGTGACGGCCAATGCAGCGACGGATAACGTCTCGCTGCTCATCAACACCTGCAATGCCGCCGATCTATCTCTGACGAAAAGCCACGCCGGCAATTTCACCGTCGGCACAAACGGCGTTTACACGCTGACCATGACCAACCTCGGCACGGCTTCGAGCGCGGGGACGACCACCGTCACCGACACGCTGCCGGCGGGCCTCACGTTCGTGTCGGGCGAGGGCGAGGGCTGGGTCTGCTCGGCTTCCGGCCAAGTGGTCACTTGCACGAATGAATCCGCGCTGGCCGCCGCCGCGTCGAGCCCGATCACGCTTACCGTCGGCGTGGACCTCGCGGCCCACCCGAGTGTCACCAACGCGGCGAGCGTGGCGAACGCGAGCGATGTCAACCCGGCGAACAACAACGCGAGCGACGCGACGAACATCAACCTCCCGCCCGTCGCCGACGCCCAGACCGTGACGCTTGACGAGGACACCCCCACGCCGATCACTCTCACCGGCTCGGACCCGGAAGGGGCCGCGTTGAGTTTTATCATCGTCACTCCGCCAACGCAGGGCGTCCTCGGCGGCACGGGGCCGAATCTGACCTACACGCCGAACGCGAACTACAGCGGCCCGGACAGCTTCACTTTCAAAGTCAACGACGGGCAGGCCGATTCCGGCGCGGCCACGGTGAACATCACCGTCAACGCCGTCAACGATCCGCCCGTCGCGGGCGGCGACAGCTACAGCGTCGATGAAGACAACCCGCTGAATGTCAACGCGCCGGGCGTGCTCGCCAACGACACAGACGTGGAGGGCAGCCCGCTCACCGCCATTCTGGTGAATGGGCCGGCGCACGCCGCTTCCTTCACCCTGAACGCCGATGGCTCGTTCGCCTACACGCCGGCGGCCAACTACAGCGGCCCGGACAGTTTCACCTACAAGGCCAACGACGGGACGGCCGACGGCGCCGCCGCGACGGTCAACATCACCGTCAACGCCGTCAACAACCCGCCCGTCGCCGACAGCCAGTCGCTCTCCACGGACGAAGAAGCGCCCGTCGCGCTAACGCTGACGGCGACGGACGTGGACAGCCCGACGCTCACCTACAGCGTCGTCACGCCGCCCGCGCACGGCATTCTGAGCGGCGCTGTGCCGAACCTGACTTACACGCCGAACGCGAACTACAACGGCCCGGACAGCTTCACCTTCAAGGCCAACGACGGCGAAGTTGATTCAAACATCGCCACGGTGTCGATCACCATCAACCCGATCAACGACGCGCCGGTCGCGTTCGCCGACAGTTACAACACGGCCACGAACGTGCCTTTGAACGTCGGCGCGCCGGGCGTGCTCGGCAACGACACAGACGTAGACGCCGACGTGCTGAGCGCCGCGCTCGTCACCGGCCCCGCGAACGGGACACTGACGCTGAACCCGAACGGCTCGTTTACCTACACGCCCGCCGCCGGCTTCAGCGGCACGGACGGTTTCAGCTATATGGCCGGCGACGGCACGCTCAATTCCAACGTGGTCGGCGTCAGCATCAGCGTCCAGCCGGTGGCCGACTTGTCGCTCACGAAAACCGACTCGGCCGATCCAGTGGCCGTCGGGACCAACTTCACCTACACGCTGACAGTCACCAACAACGGCCCCTCGGAGGCAACGAACGTCGTCCTGACCGACGCCTTGCCCGCGAGCCTGATCTTCGTCTCCGCGACGCCGACTCAGGGCGCGTGCGCCGGGACCAGCACGATTACTTGCAACCTCGGCAGCTTGGCCGCCAGCGCGACGGCGGCCGTCGAAATCGTCGTCACGCCTTCGGCGGCGGGGACGCAAACCAACACGGCGAGCGTCTCGGCGACCGAGCTTGACTTTGACACCGCGAACAACTCGGCCTCGCAGCCGACCACGATCTTCGTCAGTCAATGCACCAACGCGAGCTTCGCCGCGGGAACCAATTTCGCCACCGGCTCGAACCCGCGCGCCATCGCTTTGGGCGACTATAACGGCGACGGCAAACTCGATCTCGCCGTGGCTAACCGCAACACCAATAACGTCTCGATCCTGATCGGCAACGGCGCGGGCGGCTTCGCTGCACCTTCTAACTTCAACGCCGGCTCGACGCCGCAGGCCGTGGCCGCTGGCGATTTCAACGAGGACGGCAAACTCGATCTGGCCCTCACTAATCGCAACAGCAGCACCGTCTCCGTACTGATCGGTAACGGTGTGGGCGGCTTCGCCGCACCGTTCGGCCGTATTGTCGACACGAACCCCGTTTCCGTCGCCGTGAGCGACTTCAACGGCGACAGTCACCTTGACCTCGTGACGGCCAACGAGAGTTCCGCCGCCAATAATGTCTCAGTGCTGCTCGGCGACGGCGCGGGCGGTTTCGCGACGGCGGTGGATTTCGCCGTCGGCACGGCCCCCGCATGGGTGGCGGCCGGCGATCTCGACGGCGACGGTAAAAACGATCTCGTCACCGCGAACCGCTTGTCGAATAACGTCTCGGTGCGGCTGGGCGACGGCGCGGGCGGCTTCGCGCTGCCGCTCAACTACGCCGTCGGCACGGGGCCGACCTTCGTCGCGCTGAGTGATTTCAACGGCGACAATGAACTCGATCTCGCGGTGTGCAACGAGACGACCAACAACGTTTCCATCTTGATTGGCGACGGCGCGGGCGGCTTCGCGGCGGCGACCAACTTCGCGGTGGGTAGCGCCCCGCGCGCCATCGCCATCGCCGATTTCGATGAAGACGGCACGAAAGATTTGGCGGTGGTGAATCGCGTGTCGAACAACGTCTCGGTGCTCGAAGGCGACGGCGCGGGCGGCTTCGCGGCGGCGATTAGCACCGCCGTCGGATCATCGCCTTACTTCGTAGTCACCGCCGACTTCAACGGCGACAGCCGCTTCGATCTGGCGGCGGCGAATTCCAGCACCAACAACGTGACGGTGCTGCTCAACGCCTGCAACGCCGCCGACCTGTTGCTTGTCAAGAGCCACGCGGCGGATTTCAACGTCGGCGAAGAGGGCGTCTACGACCTGACCGTGACGAACGTCGGCAGCAGCGACAGCTTCGGGGCGATCACTGTCACCGACACTCTGCCCGCGGGGCTGACGCTCGTTTCGGCGGTTGGTACGAACTGGACTTGTTCAGCCTCGGGGCAAGCAATCACTTGCACCTCGAACGAGGTGTTAGCGCCTGCTGCCAGCGCCTCCATCGCACTGACCACAAGCGTCGGAACTTCCGCCGCGCCGGGTGTGACCAATACGGCGCGGGTGACGAACCCGAGCGACGTGAACTTGGCGAACGACACGGACAGCGATCCGACCGTCGTTCATCCAGTCACCGATCTGTCGCTCACGAAGACGGGACCGGCCCGCGCCGCCGTCGGCAACAACCTGACGTACACCCTCACGGTGACGAACAACGGGCCTTCCTCGGCCACCGGCGTGACGGTGACGGATGCGCTGCCGGCGGGCCTGACCTTCGTCTCGTCGCAGACGAACAGAGGGACGTGCAGCGGGACGAGCACGGTGACGTGTAACCTCGGCACGATGACGCTCAACACGACAGCCACCATCACCATCGTCGTCAACGCAGCGGAAGTGGGTGAGTTCTCTAACACGGCGAGCGTGACAGGCGGACAACTCGACACTGACCCGGACGACAACTCCGCGACGCGCGCGACGACGGTCGGCCTCGGAGCTAACCTCTCGGTCAGCAAGACATCTGCGCCCAATCCGGTCAACGCCGGCTCGAACGTCACTTACACGATCACCGTCTCTAACAGCGGCGAGGAGGCGACGAACGTCGTGCTGACGGACAACCTGCCCGCCGGCCTGACCTTCGTCTCCTGCAACGCGACGGGTGGCGGCGTATGCGGTGGCGCAGGCAACAACCGCACGGTGACGTTCGCCTCGATCCCGGATGGCGCGTTTGCGACCGTGACCCTCGTCGCGGCGGTCAGCAACTCGGCGGCGAATCTGTCCGTCATCAACAACACGGCGACGGCCAGTTCCGAGACGCCGGAAGCGAACGCGGCGGACAACTCCGCGACCACGCCGGTGACTGTTCACGCGCCCGTCGTCAGCCTCAGCACGACCGCGCTCGACTTCGGCGAGCAGAAGAGCACGACGGCGAGTGCCCCGCAGCTCGTGACGATCACGAATGTCGGCAACGCGCCGCTCGTCTTTAGCGGCGTCACGCTGACGGGCCTTCACCCGACACACTTCGCCATTGCGTCTAACACCTGCTCCGGTCCCGCGGGCGTCGCGCCCGGCGGCAGTTGCGCGGTCGGCGTGAGGTTCACCCCGACCGTCATCGGCAACCGCAGCGCGATCCTCTCGCTCGCCGATAACGCGAACAACAGCCCGCAGGGCGTGGCCCTGTCGGGCCGAGGCATCGCCTCTTCGGTCGGGGCGTGGGGTCTCAACTCTTCGGGACAGTTGGGCAACGGCACGACGACCAACGCCCTGACGCCGGTGCAGGTGATTGATATGCCGGAGGGGACCAAGTTCGCGGGCGGCACGAGCCACAGTCTGGGCCTCCGACCTGACGGAACTCTGTGGGCGTGGGGTCTGAGCTACAACAACACGACGACGCGCGTCCTCGTCCCGGCGCAGGTGAACAGCCTCGCGGGCATCGTCGCGATCGCGGCGGGCGGCGCCCACAGTCTCGCCCTGAAATCTGACGGGGCAGTGTGGGCCTTTGGCCTGAACAACGCCGGCCAACTCGGCGACAACACCACGGCGCGCCGCCTCGTCCCCGTGCAGGTGCTTAACCTTAACGGCGTCATGGCCGTCGCCGGTGGGGCGAACCACAGCCTCGCCTTGAAGTCGGACGGGACAGTGTGGGCGTGGGGTCTCAAC
>JBOGOY010000122.1:0-8219 GCA_050748185.1 Pyrinomonadaceae bacterium | reverse complement strand
CCCTGACGCTTTAACGCGAATGGCTTGACAGCCTACAGAGCTTCGACGTTAACGAGGAAGCGGTAGCGGCCAATCACTTCGACGCCGAGCAGGAATTCCACGTTAATGCTCATGCCCTGTCCGAGCGGCTGTCCGAGGTTGATGACCCCTGCCCGCAGAGTCGAATTCATGCCACCGCTGCCGGCTTGTGCCGGTGGGGCTTCAAGAGTCAAGCCGCTTAAGGTGACCGGCGTTCCGTCCGTGCGGGTCACGACCGCGTCTACGCCGGTCAGGGCGCGCAAGTCGGCCTGCGCGCAACCGCCGCAGACATTGGAACTTCCTTGCGTGGTGACGTCAACCACCCGGAACCGCAGTGCCGAAACCGGCTGGTCCGTGTGGTTGGTAAAGGTTCGGCGGATGGCGAGCGTGCCCATAGTCCCCCGCGGCGAACTGGAGTCGCGGACCTGACGGCAGGCGCTCTGCGCCGGGCCGCTCCCGAGGCACTGTGGATCGACCGCGGAAGCCTTGATCTGTGCGTTTCGCTGAAGCAGGGTCGCAGCATTCTCCGGCCCCGGCCTGCCGAGCGTGGCAAAGCCACTCAAGAGCGACGGATCGGTAGCAATCAGCACAAAGTCCGACGCATTGTTGTCGGTGTCCCGCGGACGACCGGTCGCGAGTTTGCGGACGTGGCTGTGCTCGCTGTCAGAGGTCACAGAGACAGGCAGCCCCGTGCCCTCAAGGAAGAGGTTGTTGAAGCTTCCACGTGGTCCCGTGGGCTGAATCACTTCAAAGCCGACGGCGTCGAGGCGATTCGCGGCGGTGAAGTTCAACGGATCGGCCGTCCTGAAGAGCGCGATCCCGGCTCCGTCCGCGATGTCAACGGTGTAGGAGAAGTCGCCGGCTGATTCGCCCGCGCCACCGTAGTCGCCGAGCGAGTAGCCGAGACTGTTGACCGCGAGGACGTGACCGCGCGCGTTGATGTGGGTCCCGTTCGGGATCGTGAACCGGGCCGCGCCGTCGTCCGCGACAAGGGACCAGCCGGCCGAACCGTCGGCGGTCGTCACGGTAATGTCCGAGTCGGTGTTGTTGTAAAGTTCGATGAACTCGTCGAGCGCGCCGTCGTCCGGCGTGCCCGACGGCTGCGGTCCACGCAGGCGGAACTCGCTGATGATCACCTGTCCCACCGAGGCCGGATCGGGAAGGTTGAAGTAGGCCACCGGCATGTCGTGGTCTGAGGCGCGTTCGGGCCGCGTGGAGTCCGCGCTCAAGGACTCGGGGAAGTCCGCGTTGTTGCGCGCGACGGCGATGCGGCTGAAACGCGAGCGCAGGTTTTGGTTGACGATCACGTGATCGAGCACCTGCGAGGTGCCCTCGAAGATGAACGAGTAGCGCTGCTGCGCCGGAATCTCGTCGGTCAACACGAAGAGATTTGGGTTGACGAAATCACTTGTCGGCAACGTCACCTGATCCGCGGGTAAAGGCTGCCCCTTGATCGTCCCGATGATGTCGACGAAGCCGTCGTTGAAGTTGAAGGCGTTATAGTCGCCGACCGAAATGATGTTCGAGTTCGGGTCTGCCGTCTGGTAGCTCTGGATGATGCGGGCCAGAGCCTCCGCGCCTGCCTTGCGTTTGGCGCGCACGCGCGGACCTTCCCCCGGATCCTGATCGATGTCGATGAACGAACGCAGGTGGTTGACCAAGACCGTCACGGGCAAAGGAGCCGCGCCGTCGCGGTTGATCGTCGCGCGCAGCACCAGCGGCGGCCGGTCGAAAGTCGTCTCGTTCTGTCCATGGTTCGGGTTGATGAAAGTCTCGCTCAAGCCTTCCTGCGCCACGCTGCCGACCACGTTGACCCGCGCGCTCTTGACGAGGAAGCCCACGTCGATGTCGTTGTCGCCGCCAGTGCCGTCGGCTTCGAGCAGGTAGGCCACGTATGCGGGATTGGGTTCGCCGGCCGCGACCGCATCGTTGTTGACTTTGGTCGCGAGCGATTGGAGCACCGAGAGGTCGCCGATCTCTTCGAGGCCGATGATGTCGGGCGTACGCAGCACGTTGCGGATCGCGAGGGCGGCCTTGTCGCGCTGCGTGATAAAGTTTCCGTCATTGAAGAAATTCTCGATGTTGAAAGAGGCGATGGTGAACTCACGCGCGAGCGGGGTCGGGACGGGGACGGCCGTCATGTTCGCCGAGACGGTCGGCGCGGCGGCGGGGACCAAGCGGTACTGCCCGAAGTTGAAGTCGAGCACGCCGGAGATGTTCGTCAGGTTGACATTCGAGGTGACGGTCAGACCGGTCGAACCGAGCCGGCCATTGCTGTCGACGACGAGCCGCTCGGGGTTCTCGTCAAAGCGCGGGACGTTGGCCCCGGCCCCCGGCGGAAGCGGGTTCGAGATTTCGATGCCGGGCTCGCGCAAGGGGCGCGCGACGCCGGTCAGCACAGTGTAGAAGTCGAAAAAGTTGTCGCTCGGCGTGATCGAGGTGAGTGAGTCGGCGCGCAGGCGCATCCCTTCGTAACGCTCCAACTGGTCCAGCGGGCCGGCCGGGTCGAGGATCGCGTTCGTCAGCAGGATCGCCGCGGGCAACGCATTACCGCTGCTGTTGACCGTCACGATGCCGCCGCCGGTCACGTCGAGCTGCGTGCTGGTAAAGAACTCGGCCACCGTGCCCGCCGCGGTGAGGCTGTCGCCGACAGCGATAGGCGGCGCGACCGACGTAAAGACGAACAAGCCCTGCGAAGTGGCCGGGTCGTCATCGTCGTCTCCGCCGTCCGGCGTCTGTATGAAGAAGCCGTTGTTTTTCAGCAGCGTCACGACGCCGTTCGTCGTCACCGGCTGGCCGACGAAGGGCGACGCCGAGCCGCTGCCCTGTATGGCGTGAATCGCAAGCACGGACGAGTCGTCGTTGTTAATCGTGCCCGTCGCCTGCGCGTCCGAGACGTTCGCCCCGCTCATGTTGGTCACGTTAACGAAGAAGGTTTCGGCGGGCTCGACGGCCGTGTCGCCGTTGACCGCCACGTTGAAGGTGTAGGTCTGACCGCCCTGCGCGATGGTCTGCCCCGTCAGACTTTGAGCGACGTAATCGTTACCGGCCACTGTCGCGGTCCCGTCGGCCGTCGAGATGTCGAAAGTGACGCCGCCGGCCGGGGCAGGGGCCGTCAGTTGAACGTTGAAGGTGTAGTTGATTGTGCCGGCGTCGCCCTCTGTGTTCGTCACATCCCCGATTGACAGAGAGGGCGTGCCGCCGACGCCTGAGCCGGTGATGTTGATGTCGTCAATGCCGATCCACTCGTCGTTGCCGCCGGCGTTGGTTGTGATGACGCGCAGATGCACTTGCGCTTGGTTGTCGCAGGCCGCGGGCAGCGTCACGCTGACGGGTGTCACCAGCGTGGCAAGGCTCGGGCCGGAAGAGGCATCTGCCACGAAGCCGGCCGGCAAGTTGGTGTAATCTCCAGTCCCGCCGCCGACGCGGTATTGCAGCGCGACCGCCTGCACGGCGTTGTCAGTCGAACCGTCGATGTCGCGCAGGTTATAAGCAACGTTGATGTTTTTGAGGCCGGTCGTGTTGAGGTGGATGACGATGTGCGGAGCATCGGCCGTGCCGGAACCGGCGAGCGCGACGACCGGATTCTCAATGCCGTCAAATTCCGTGACGCCGCCCGTCCCGAAAGTGTTCGGGTCGGCTCGGTTCGCGTTCACGTCAACCGGAGTGGCCGAACCGTCGGCGACGATCGTCCGCGGGTCGGCTCCGGTAAGGGCTGTCAAAGCGTCGCCGCGAAAGCCGATGACTCCGGGCACGCTGGTCCAGTTATCCTCCGCCGAAATAAGAGCGGTGTTGGTCCAGTTCTGTGTGTGTGGGAGCGTTTGAAAAGTGTTGTCCGCGCGCACGACGGCGGTCGGGAGTCCGGCGTAGGGCAAGAGTAGAGTCGCCGCGGCACAGGCCAAAATGGCAAGGGTGGCAAGCCGCAGGCGAGTTTTCGCGCAGAGACGCGCACTGTGGGGGTATGGACGCATAGTTATCCTTTTCTGAAATGGGTTGAGCGCTCCCAAAAGCACAAAGCGCCTGAGATGGTGTGGAAGAGCCTGAGCGGCGTGTGCAAACCGTGGTCGGTCTGCTTCCCTCCCCGTTCAGGGAACTACGAATGAGGGCGGAAATTAGCACACTGCGGGCGACCGGGCAAAGAACCGAGCGCAACCCGGCCTTAACTTTTCATGACCTTACCGGTTGACGGCCCCGTATGAGTTAACTCTTTATCTGCTGGACCACCTCGGGCCATCGAGTTTTTGCTATGATGGCGCGCCACACGCCACTTCAGCACCCGACGGGATGTCGCTTGCACAAGACTGAACCCAAAATTTGCTGGCGGCTGGGCCTCTGCGCCGCGCTCGCCATGTCAGTGCTCGCGCTCTACCCACAACTGCATCTTTGGTACACACGCGGACGCGACTGGCACGGAGCGTATGCCTATTTCTATCCGGATGAGCCTGCCTACGCCGCCTACGTCAACGCGCTCGGCGAAGGACGGCCCCGTCGTAACGATCCGTATACGGGGCGCGATGATTCGCCCGGCGCAGCACGGCCGGAATCCATCTTCTCCGTACAGTTCATCCCGGCTTACGCCCTCGCTCTGCCGGCGCGCGTGCTGAACCTCTCGACCCCGACCGTCTTCATCCTGCTTGGTCCCCTCGCCGCCTTCGCCGCCACGCTGGCCGTCTTCTGGCTTCTCACTTTGCTCACGAACGATGAGAGGCTCGGGGCGTGCGGCGCGATCTTCGTCCTTTGTCTGGGCGTCTGTGTTCCCGTCGAGGGAGTGCTCGACGTGTTGCTCGGCAATGTCCCACGCTACATGTTTCTGCCGTTCCTGAGGCGTTACGAACCGTCATTTCCATTCCCCTTTTTTTTCGCCTTTTGCGCCGTCGTGTGGCGTGCCCTGAACGGTGACACGCACGGAGCCAAAGTGAAACTGGCGCTGCTCGCGGGGTTCTTGTTCGGCATCCTCGTCTTCTCTTACTTTTTTCTCTGGACGGCGGCGGCGGCGTGGTTCGTGTGCCTCGCGGCGTTGTGGCCGGCCACGCGCCGGCCAGAACGGCGTGGCGGCATGACCGTGTTCGGGATCATCGGGGCGTGTGGGCTGGTCGTGCTCGTGCCCTATTTCTGGCTCCTGTCAGGGCGCGGCGACACGGTTGACTCGGCGCAGGTTCTGACCCTGACGCGCCGGCCTGACCTACTGCGCCCCGTGGAGTTGATCGGATACGTGGTGATCGTAGCGCTGGCTCTCGGCGCGCGCCGAGGATGGTTTGACTGGCGCGGGCGGGCCGCGATTTTCACCGCCTCTTTCGCCCTCCTGCCGCTCGTAGTTTTTAACCAACACGTGCTAACCGGCCGTTCACTCCAGCCTTTTCATTACGAGTTGTACCTCGCGAATTACGCCGTCCTTCTGGGTGTAGTCGCATGCGTCAGACTGTTCTGGCAAGTCGGAGGCGGGCGCGTTAACAGAACGATTCCGGCTTTCGTGCTTTTTGCCGGCGCGGCGGCGGCGTTCCTGTGGGGGGCCGGCGAGACGGTGCTGGCAACGAGGCGATATGCGGCCGTCAACGTCATGCGCGACGAGGCGCTCCCCGTGTTGCGACGCCTCGGACAGATTTCGCGCGAGCAGGTTGACACTACTACTACTACGCGCGACGAGCCGAAGGTCGCCTTCATCGCCGACTACGGCCGGGCCGACAACCTCCCAACCGTCGCCTCAGTGCCGGTTTTGTGGGCGCCGCACATGTTCGCTTTTTCGGGGTTGTCGTTGGAAGAAAATCGTCGGCGTTACCTGCAACAGCTTTACTACAGCGGCCTCGACGCCGAGGGATTCATGGATGCTTACGCGCAGCATCGTCTGAGCGTATCCGCGCTCTTCGGTTGGGGCCGGGCTTTGGCCCATCTCTCGCTTCACCCCAACCCTCCCGGCGCCGAAGAGGTGCGGGGCGTGCAAAGCGAGTACGCCCGGTTCGTCGCTTCATTTACGCCTGAGTTGGCGAAGATGCCGAGGCTCGGTTACGTCGTGGTATTCGCCGGAGAGCCGTTCGATTTCTCTCGCCTCGACCGGTGGTATGAGCGTGACGCCGGAGAGCAGGTCGGGAAATATTGGCTGTACCGCGTCCGCCCGCGGCCTTGACACGAGTAGCAATCGGTAGGGAGGCGGCGGCGGCCCGCCGCGGCGCGTCACGCCGGCGCGGGAGAAGGAAAGCAGAGCCGAACGCCGACATCAGGCGGCAGGTCTGTTACTGCCGGGGCGACACTCGCAGAAAGCCGTCCTGCATGAGCCGGAGCGCCAACGCCATTTTACTATTATCGCTCAACCCGCCCGGAATCTCCGCCGGGCGGAAACTCCGGTGGGCGGCGATGAATCGGACGGAGACCGCCAGCAGTTTCGGGACCGAAAATATTTTGTGATTGGAGACGAGGAGGACAGCCTCGCCCTCGATCCGAAACCGTAGATTTAGGTGGGGGCGGTGTTCGAGAAGCATCCCGGGCGTGAGGCGGACGGGCTCGCTCGATCCGAAAATCGCTCCCTCGCCGAGCCCGTGCTGTTGCCAAGCAAAACTCACGGCCGCCTCTTCCAACGCCGCCCCTCCGCGAGCGCGCTCGGCAAAAAGTTGGAGGACGTTTCTGAAAACTTCTTGGGTTTTGGCCGACGCGGCGGGATCAGTGGCAAAGCCGTGCGGAAGCGCCTGCCTCAGTTCCTCTTCCTGATTCGCTACCTGCCCGAGAGCCACGGTCAACACATCCATCCACGTCAGGGCGTGCAGGCCGACACTGAGGTGGGCCGAAGGAGAATCTTCTTCCGTCCAAGCCTCATGCACCCAACCCCGCGGCAGGTAAAGTAAATCCCCGGACTCCAGCCAAACGTCAATGACGGGCTCGCCGCACGGCATGTCTTCCAGCCCGACGCGCTTCCGGTGGTTTGCGCCGCGCCTCATTTCCAACTCGTCCGCCCGCTCGAAAGGTAGCGCCGGGAACCCCCGCACCGGGAACTTGAAGAGCGGCCCAAAGACACGCCAGTGTTTCCGCCCGGCCACCTGAAGCACTAAGACGTCATGCGTGTCGTAGTGCCGCCGGGCGCCCTGCGATTTTGCCGGCGAGCAGTAGAGGTTGGCGCGGATGGGGAAACCGAGTTCGCGCTGCATCTCGCGGCACAGCGCCCAGAGCGGTCGCCAGTAACGCTCGACGCTGTTCACTCTGACGGTCGCGCCGCCTTGGTAAGCTTCGAAAAGGGAGGCCACCCGCTCCGGATAGCGTGCCCCCTTCGAGACACCCCGGCTCTGCTCCCGGCAGAGTAGTTCGACTGACTCGTTTCGCAGTTGGCAGGCGGTGGAAATGATGAAATCGAAATCGTCGGCCTCAATCAGTGTGCGGTAATAATCAGGCGACCGCCGCGTGAGGTGGAGCGGCTTTGACTCCCAATACTCCGAAAGAAAATCTTGGAGTTTTACCGGCGACAGGAGAGGCATCAGCCCCGTCCAGAAGCCGGACTCGCGGTCCGACTGGCTCATACTACGCCTTATTTCGTCTGCCCGTTTGAGATCGCCGCCCGGCTGCGAGTCGCAGTGGCGGCAGAGACTTTTTCCGACCACCTGATCATTGTTGACGAATCAACTTGTGTGCTCTGAGGTCATCGAGCAGGCGTTCGATGCTCGCGGAAGCGTGTTCCGGCGTCACCTCATAGGCGTTGGTTAAGTCGTCGACGATGTCCGGCAAGGCGCGGCCCCGTTCGAGTCCGGACCACACGAGCATGGCCGTCTCGTTCAGCGTGTAGTACCGCTTCGCGTTCAGATCGACGAGAACGCCTTCCCGGCCGTCGAACTCGGTAAAAATAATATGCTCGAAGGGTGTCTGGAGCGTCATGATGGTGATGCGTTTGAGGTGAACTCAGTTGAAAGTTGAACCTTTGCCGGCCGTGGCCGACGTCAGCACGGGCAGGGAGCGCGAACCGTCGCCGGTTGTCGGCCGACGCCAAGGAATTTTGTGATAGCTCTGCAAACAGTAGAGGCAGGGCGAGCCGGTGTACAGGTCCGGAGTGGTCCCCGCCTGCGAGTGGGCCGCGAGAGCCTGACGGCGGCGCTCCACCTGCTCGTCGGCGATCCGCCGGAGCCGCTGATAAGCCGGAGCGAACTCCTCCTGATTGAGGTCCGCGACAACCTCGGCCTCGGCCCCGGCGCCGCGGTAGCCAGCGAGGTTACAGCACAGCGTCAGCC
>JBOGOY010000121.1:0-8245 GCA_050748185.1 Pyrinomonadaceae bacterium | reverse complement strand
AGATTAACGAGCGACGTTCATAACAAAGTAGCTGTTTCGCCCTCACGTCCATTGATTTGTTAGACGGCGTTTTCGTGTCGGGATGTCGCTGCCGCAGAATTCACCACCAATAGATTTGAGCTATCTTGCCATTCTTCATTAATGTGAATCAGGAGTTGAAATGACAGACAAGCAGGCCGAATTGGTAGAATTTTCTTACCATGGAAAATCAACTGATTCAGCTCTATCTGCTTGTCTGCCACATTTACGATACCCGGTCAGCAACCTGTTTTCAACGCTTGAGCAATAACTCTGAGCCACGCTTTACCGATCAGGAACTGGTCGCTATCTACTTGTTCGCACAGTTGAACGGCAAGTTCGAGAAAAAGGCCATGCATCGCTTCATCGAGCAGTATTGGCTCCATTTCTTTCCACGCTTGCCCGCCTATCAAACTTTCGTCGCGCGGCTCAACCTGTTAGAACAAACTTTTCAGACCATGGGCGACTATTTCAACCAACTGTTAGCGCAGCACCGAGAGCCGGAACTTGACCACCTCATTGACAGCTTGCCCGTGATGCTCGCCAGGGGCGGTCATGCGTACACGGCATGCGTCGCCCGCGAGGTGGCATCGGTCGGTTATTGCGCCAGTAAGAAGACTTACTTCCACGGCGTGCGATTGCACACCATCGCGCAACGGCGATGCGGAACCATTCCGCTGCCGACACAGGTTTGGCTCAGGGAAGGAGCGTGCCACGATTTAGCGAGCGTGCGAGAAGCGCAGGTCGCTCTGCCGCACAGCACCTTGATCGGTGATAAAGCCTTCCGCGACCCGCTCCTTGAAGCGATGCTCAAAGAGCAGCAGACCACGCTCCACACGCCGCGCAAGAAACCCAAAGGGGCGGAACTCAGTGCGGACGAAAAATATTACAATCGCCTCATTAGTCGCTTGCGCCAGCCCATTGAAAGCTTCTTCAAGTGGCTGATTGATAAATTTCGCCGCAGCAAGCTGCGGGGTATCAGAAGAGGTTGAGTTGTTCCTCGTACAGTTGTTCGTACCCTGACTCTGCTCCCTGTTCTTGGATGTACTTCTTTATCACATCTTCGTTGCCGTACTTCCCCACCGTGCTGATGAAGTATCCGTCCGACCAGAACTCGCCCCCCCACAGTTGCCGCTTCACCTCTGGACAGGCGCGAAAGATTTCTCGCGCCGTGATGCTCTTGATCCGCTGCACGATCTTTTTCGGACTGTACATCGGCACACTTTGCACGAGAAAATGCACATGGTCTTTGTCCGTCCCGATTTCCAGAAAGATGATCTCGTATCGCTTGCTGATTTCTAAACACACTTCTTTCAGCTTGCCATCAACTGGCGCAGTGATGACCGCCCTGCGGTACTTCGCTGGACAGACGATGTGATACATCAGGATTGATACATTGTGGCTCTTGTGGATGTATTTGCTCATCCTTTCAGTTTAGCGCAGCAAGCTGCGGGGAATGTACCCCCAAAGATTCAACCACGGTGACGTTCGCCGCGCCGCCGACATCCGCCAGACCGCGCGCGACATCAACCGGATCATCGTGGCGGTCGCTCGGAACCAGCACCTTGATGGTGGAAAGCCAAGCCGTATAAGGGTAACAGTCGGCGGTTACGTCCAGCCCGCGCCGACGCGCGCCGTTGACGATCTCAGCAGCTTGCGGTACACGTCCCCAGACGCCGACTGTGCCCAGCTTGATGTGAGAGATGTGGACGGGCAGACGAGCCGCCGCGCCGATGCGAACCGCTTCGGCGAGAGCTTCCATGGTCTGATCGGCTTCGTCACGAATGTGGCTCACATAGATGCCGCCGTAACGGCCGGCGACGCGCGCCAGCGCGATGACTTCAGCGGTCGTCGCCGGCTTGCCCGTCTCGTATTCCAGTCCGGTTGATAGCCCGTATGCGCCGTCGCGCATTCCCTGTTCGACGAGACCGGCCATCTGCTCGATTTCAGCGGGCGTCGCGCGCCGTTGAATGTCTTCGCCCATTACCTTCCGGCGCACCGTGGCATGTCCGACGAAGGTCAGGAGATTGAGCGCGACGGGCGAGCGTTCCCGCTGGCTGAAGTATTCGGCAATGGGGAACGCAGAGCCACCGTCCTGACCCAGCACCACGGTTGTTATCCCTTGCGACACTTGCGTGGCCGCCGCCGGGTCGGCGTCGAGTCCTCTTTCCGAATGATTGTGCAGGTCGATGAAGCCGGGCGCGACGGTGAGACCGCGCGCCTCAATCACGTGCGCGCCCGTGGGAACCGCGACGCCGCGACGCGGGCCGGCCGCCCTGATGCGGTCGCCCACGACGACGATCGCCGCATCTGGTAATGGAGCGCGCCCGGAACCATCAATCAATGTCGCTCCGGTAATGACGAGAATTCGATCTCTAACTCGCCGCCCTGAGTCTGCTGATTGAGAGGCTTGCCCGAACGCGGTGAGGACCACCGCGCTCAAGCATAAAAACGAAACGAGCAGTCTCTTCATTTTTGCGCGGTTAATGCTTTCGCTGGATCAACTCAACCGTCTCGGTTTGACTGTCGATATAATCCATGTCCACCTCGAATCCGAATCCTGCGCCGCGAGGGACTGCTACCGTGCCAGCCGGCGTGACGCTCACTTCCGGCACAATCACGTCGCGCGCGAAATAACGAGAACTGGCCGAGATGTCGCCGGGCAGCGTGAAGCCCGGCAAACTTGCCAGCGCAATGTTGTGCGCGCGGCCGATGCCCGATTCAAGCATGCCCCCGCACCAGACGGGAATACCTTGCGTGTGGCACAGATCGTGAATCCCCAAAGCCTGCGAGTACCCGCCCACGCGCCCCACCTTGATATTGATCATGCGACAACTTTTCATCTGAAGAGCTTTTTCCGCCTGTCGCAAACCCGTGATGCTTTCGTCCAGACAGAGCGGCGTCGTCATCTCAAGTTGAAGTTGGGCGTGATCTGACAAGTCGTCATGCTCGAGCGGCTGCTCAACCATCAGCAGGTTGAAATCATCCAGCCTCTTCAAGTGCTCCTGATCATCAAGCGTATAGGCGGAGTTAGCGTCAACTGAGAGTAGAATCTCGGGGTGTCGCCGGCGCACTTCCGCCACCACGTCCACGTCCCAGCCCGGCTTGATCTTCAGTTTAATTCGTTGATAGCCCAAAGACAGATAGAGATCGATCCGCTCCAGCAGGTGCGTGAGCGAGGGTTGAATGCCGAGGCTCACGCCGACGGGGACGTGCGGGCGCGTGCCCCCGAGGAGCGCGGACAGTGATTGATTCGTGATGCGCGCCAGCAAGTCCATGTAGGCTAGTTCCAACCCAGCCTTCGCCATATTGTGCCCGCGAAACGGAGCGAAGCGCTCCGCCAACTCGCTGAGATTGGCGACCGGTTGGGAGAGCATCGCCGGCCCGAGGAAATCTCGCAGCACGTGGCAAGCCGTGCCGACGGTCTCATAGCTGTAGCGAGGCTCTTCGGACGCGACCACTTCGCCCCACCCTTTCAGTCCCTCCGCTTCGATACTGACCAAAAAGATCAGCCGCGAGTCGATCCGTCCGAAGCTGGTCTCGAACGGCTCTTTGAGTGGTAAACGGATGAGCCGAATCTCTACATTATCAACGTGAAGCTGATGGTCGAAGATAGGCTGTTGAGCTTTATCCAAAATTGTAGAAGGGTATCGCATGGCAGGCGAAGGTAGCATATCACATTTCGAGATGCAACGATTGTTGTAATTCCGTTGACAGTCTGCAACAACAGGTGTTATATACCCGCCATGCTCAAGCGTGAGTCGCCGGTCGTTGAAGCGCTCCATGTCTGAAACGTTGGCTGGGGTAACGCGCCGCCGTTCATCACGTTGAGCGGAAGATGAGCGCCACACGCTGGGCCTTCTATGACATCTCTTACACACAACGGCATCGCGTAACTTTCCTTAGAGGAGGCAGAAATTATGAACAGGACTGTCCTGACACCGAGCTACAATCTGACAGGAGCAGGCGGGCAAGCCAAACTCAGGAGGTCTGGTTCCTCGCTGATCGTCTTTTCCCTCACTCTCTTCCTATGCCACCTCCTCTGGTCCTCGAGCGCAATGGCCCAGACGACCACTTCTACCATTGAAGGAATCGTGACGGATTCTAATGGTGCGGTAGTCGCCGGCGCGGAGGTCAAGGCGAGCGGAACGACGCTGGCCGCCGAGCGTAGTGTCACGTCTGACGCTGAAGGGTTCTACCGTCTCACGGCCTTACCGGCGGGAACCTACACCTTGACGGTTTCACAGCCCGGCTTTGCTCCGAGCGCCTCGAACATCGAGTTGACGCTCAATCGCGTCGTGACTTTCGATGTCCGTCTGCAAGTGGGAAACGTTGGCGGAGATGTGGTCACGGTGAGCGATGCGCTGCCCTTGCTGGACCAGAATACGGCGGCCACGGGCTTGACCGTCACTCCGCAACAGATCCAAGACCTACCCGTCAACGGGCGGGATTATCTCGACCTGTTGCAGCTCGTGCCCGGTGTCGCCATCAACCGGCAATCGAGCGGCGATAATGCGAACCCAGTGCTGGGCGAGCGGAGCGGCAATAACAATTTTTTCATTGATGGACAGCCGAATAAGGACACCGTCAACGGCGGGCCTGCTGCTCAGTTTAACCAAGAGACGATTGCTGAGTTTCAGGTGCTGACGACCGGCTACAAAGCAGAGTTCGGGCAAGCCTCGGGAGCGATAGTCAATGTCATCACCAAGAGCGGCGGGAATGAATTTCACGGCGTCGGGTCGCTATTTCATCGCAACGAAGCGTTCGATTCTGTTAATTCTTTAGACGAGACAATAACCGAACCTCTGCCCCTGCGTAGATTCGACTATAGCCTCGCGGGCGGCGGTCCGATCTGGAAAGACAAAATTTTCTTCTTCGGCTCGTCGGAACGCATCACGGAAGACCGTGGAATTGATTTCAACTACCCGATCTTCGGCGCAACGGGCGCGCCCGTTCTTCAACTGCTGCGTAACCAAGAAGATCCGTTCGATCTTCCGCAACGCTCCCGTGAAACGCGAAACTTCTTAAAGCTCAACGAACAGTTCGGACGGCATCAATTGGTTCAGGAAGTCAATTACACCAACGAATACGTCAGGGGGGCGGGTGTTGGGTTGCCGTCATCGCGAACCAGTTCGAGCGGACGCCGTTTGCTGCTGGCGTTCGGCGACACGATACTGCTGGGCGATCAGGGCAATCCATGGTTAGTGACGCTTCGCGCCGCCTTTCGCGGCGAGCCGTCCGAGCGCCAGCCCGCCAACCCGGCAGTTGTGGGCAGTACCCGGCTAAATTCCTTCTCCGTCGTTCGAAATTGTCCCCCGGCGTGCAGTGCCGCCAATTTATTTGGCGATCTCCCTCAAGTTCTTTTTGGCAATGCCGCGACGCCTTCGAATCTGGATCAGAAATACACGTCGTTCGCTGCCAACACGAACAAACTTTTTGGCGATCATGACGTGAAGTTCGGGTGGCAGTTCCTGCGGACAAAAGTTGACGGCCTCGATTCGCAAATTTTGACCAACCAAGTCTTTTCCACGGTCAGTGACTACACGTCGTTCGGGCCTATAAACGGCGGCGTCTTTTTGCTTTTGGAGGCCGGGGGGCGCACGCCCGAGGCTAATGAGATCCATTTGCGAAATGATTATAACGGGCTCTATGTGCAGGACGATTGGAAGCTGCTAAAAAACCTGACGGTCAATCTCGGCCTGCGCTGGGAACACGATTCCGAATTCACGTCAAAGAATAACTTCGCGCCGCGTCTTGGCGTCGCGTGGTCGGTGACGCCGAAGACGGTTATTCGTGCTCACTTCGGCAAGTTTTACGATCAGTTCCGGCTGGGCCTCGTGGGTCAGGTTCCCGCGTTCGGTGGCAGTGACCGACGAGTCGTCCAATCACTGTACTTTCCCCGGGGCTTTTATGGATCCCCCAGTTTTATCGTCGGCCTTGCCCGTGCGGTCGGCCTTCCGGGGCCTTGCATTTCGAACCACCTGACCGATGCCCAGATTATCGCCGGCGGTGTGACATGTCCGACAGGGGGGCCGATTGTCGGAATTGACAGGCTTAACAACGTGGTCGCGCCGGGGCGCGCTCCCATACCCGCCAATACGATAATCAATATCAACAACGTGCAGGCGCTGACCGGCTTGACACCGGATCAGTACGCGACGCAGGCGGCCGCGGCCATCGGCCAGCCGGCGGGATACTTTGTCTTTGGCCAATTCGGAGTTCTGAATAATCCCCTGATCCCCCCGCAGACATTGCCGACAACGGTTGACAGCACGTTCAAAACTCCGCACACGCTCAGTTTCAGCGTCGGCGTGCAGCGAGAGATTTCGAAGGACATGGTGGTCGAAGCGGACTACTTTCACCGCGAAATGCGGAACCTTTTGGGCGTCAGGCTCAGCAATCTTGCCTTCAGGGCACGTGTCGCCGGTATCGGCCGAAGTTTTGACCCTCCAAATACTCTGGGAGAAATATCGACTTTCGGGCCTTTCTTTGAGGGGCAATACGACGCACTGGTTGTTAACTTCACCAAACGTCTCAGCCACCGCTACCTCATCGGCGCGAACTATACGTATGCTAAAGCAACTGACAATTCGCTCGGCATCGGGACGTTTCCTACGGACCAATTCATCGGAATCGTGCCTGAAGTGACCGAACCCTGCCCGACCGCAAACCCGACGTGTACACGCCAGAACAACCTGAGCGGACCGTTCACCAGCAGAAACGGAAACCTCGTACAGCAGGCCGGAACATTTCATAATGGCCCCGATCTCGACAAAGGGCCGTCCACGTTGGCCCTAGATCATATCTTTCAGATTAATGGTCTGGTGGATCTTCCGTGGCAATTTCAGATCAGCAGCATCTTTAGGGTGCAGAGCGGCTTTCACTTCAGCCGCTTCGACGAGGCGTCGAGGGATCCGGACGGTAACGGTAATTTCAACAGCATCGATTTTACCGCGGGGAGAAATGCTTTCACCGCGCCGCCCTTCGTCAATCTCGATATGCGCTTCGCCAAGCGGTTCGACATCGGCGATCGGGTCAGGGTGCAGTTACTGTTCGAGTTCTTCAATCTCTTGAACCGTCAGAACCCGGCCGCCATCTTTAATCGTGAGAACCGTCCAGCCGAACCTTTCGGCACGGCGGCGCAGGTGTTGCCCGGACGGGAAGGGCAGGTCGGAATCCGAATCTCGTTCTAATAGTCATGACCAAGAAGATTGCCGTACTGCTAATTCTCGTAAGCCTCGCTGGTCAGCTCTTCGGCCAGACACCTGCCAAAACTCTTGAAGGCTCTTGGCAGGGGACGCTCGATGCCGGCCAAAAGCTAAGGCTGGTATTGACGGTTTCAAAATCGCCTGACGGCGCGTATTCCGGAAAGGTGGATAGCCTCGATCAAGGGGCCACCTTTCCGATTGAAATCATCAAGGTCAACGGCGATTCTGTCCGCTTGGAGGTGCAGACGGTAGAGGCCGTTTTTGAAGGCAAGCTCAACGCGGATAGCTCGGAGCTAACCGGGCAATTCTCGCAAGGCGGCGCTGTCCTGCCGCTCACTTTCAAACGTGGCGCTGCGGCGACGAGCGCCGCCGAGACCCCGAAACCCTCCACGCCTCAAAGACCGATGGATGTACCGGTCGAAGTGGTAATCCCGGCACCGCCTACTACCTTCAACGGCGGCGGCAAGACCCATCTGGGCTACGAACTGCACATCACAAATTTTAGCCGGACTGCCTGCGTCCTGAGCCGTGTCGAGGTCATTGGAAACGATGCTCAAAAGAAGGCGCTCGCCGTTCACCACGGAGATGAGTTGGGAAACCGTGTCGTTCGTCCGGGCGTGGCCGCTACCACAACCGACGAAAAGCTGAAGCTTGGACCGGGCCTGCGGCTGGTCGTCCATCTCTGGCTAACGTTCGATGCGGCTGCGGAAGCTCCCGCCTCAATCCAGCATCGACTCAGCTTCAAGGTAGGCGATTATCCGGAAGAGCTTTCAATCGAGGGCGCGCGGACATTGGTCGCCAAGGGGCCAGCGGTCATCAGCCCGCCGTTGCGGGGTAGCGACTGGCTGGCGGCGAACGGCCCATCCAACACCTCGGGACATCGGCGCGCCTTGATTCCTGTCCGTGGCGGCGCGCACATCGCACAGAGATTTGCGATCGACTTCGTGCAGCTTCGCGAGGACGGCCGCACCTTCACCGGAGACCAGAAGGACAACAAGAACTATCGCTGCTATGGTGCG
>JBOGOY010000120.1:0-8254 GCA_050748185.1 Pyrinomonadaceae bacterium | reverse complement strand
GAAACGCCGAAGGCTTCTTCGAGCATTTTCACTAACTCTGAAGCTTCCAGAAGGGTTTTTTCCTTCAGGGCGTCAACAATTTCTTGATTTGAAAGTGCCATGATTACCTCTCATTCCCCTCAAAGGGTTCTAGTGTTGCTATCTGTGGTTGCCTTATCGCAGCAGGAGAACCCACGGGGCGCTTTCGCTGCCCATCGCATCTCGGGCCTCGTAAGCGTCCGAGGCGGACGATCTGACAAATCATCCCGCCCATGTTTCCGCGTCCGGCTGACTCTGCGAACGATCTCAAATCTGAGATCTCAAATCTTGGTTTAGGCGGCCTCGCCTTTCTGATCGCCGATCTGCTTGACGACGACGGCGAGATTGCGCGGGACGGCCGAAATAACCGTCACCAAACGCTGCGCTTGGCAGTTGATGAGGAACATGATCTTCGAGATCAGCACCTCGCGCGACGGCAGGCTGGCGATCGACTCTACGTCTTTGAGCGCGACGACCCGGCCCTCGACGACGCCTGCCTTGAACGAGAACACGTCCGGGTTGTCTTTCGCGAACTTCGCGACGGCCTTCGACAGGGTTACGGGATCGCCCGCGCTCAAAGCGACGGCGGTGACACCCTTGAAGTGCTCGGTGGCCTGCTCGAAGGGCGTGCCCTCGGCGGCCTTGCGCGCCAACGTGTTCTTGACGACGGCATAAGTCGCGCCCGCTTCACGCAGATGTTGGCGGATTTCCTGATCCTTCGCGACCGTCAGCTTGTTGAAACCGAGCAGCATCGCCGCCGAGGCCGCTTGAAACTGCTGCGTGAGGGCTTCCAAGTCCTTCTGCTTTTGCTCTCTGGTTTTCATCTCTCTTCGCTCCTCACTCTCTTACTTGATGTAAGCCGTCTCGTCCAGCAGCACGCCCGGCCCCATCGTCGGCGCGAGGTTCACCTTCTTGACGTACTTGCCTTTCGCGGTCGAGGGCTTCGCCTTGACCACCGCGTCCAGCAACATCTGCGCGTTGTCGCGTAACTTCTCATCTTCAAAGGAAACTTTGCCGATGCCGACGTGGATCACGCCGGTCTTGTCCACGCGGTATTCGACCTTGCCGGCCTTCGTCTCGCGGACGGCGGTCGTCACGTCGAAAGTGACGGTACCCGTCTTCGGGTTCGGCATCAGGCCGCGCGGCCCCAGCACCTTACCGAGTTGCCCGACGAGACGCATCATGTCCGGCGTGGCGATCACGGCGTCATAGTCGAGCCAGCCGCCTTTGATGCGATCGACCATCTCTTCGCCGCCGACGAAATCCGCGCCGGCTTCTTCGGCTTCGCGAATCTTGTCGCCCTGCGCGATGACCAGCACCCGCTTCGACTTGCCGAGGCCGTGTGGCAGCACCACCGTGCCGCGCACCAACTGATCGGCCTTACGCGGATCGACGCCGAGCCACATCGTCAACTCGACCGTCTCGTCAAACTTGGCGTAGGCAACCTCTTTGACTTTCGCCAAGCCCTCATCCAGCGTGTACTTCCGCTGCGGCTCGATCTTCTCCAGCGCCGCGCGGTACTTTTTTCCCCGTTTTGGCATTTCCTGAGTCTCCGAGGTGCAAGCGGCAACATTTTTGATTTGCGATTTTTGATTTGCGATTGAACAAACCAAGAGTCGCGCGCTTATGTTGCCTCCCTCTCCACGGACTTCAGATGTGAAACTTGAGGTTTGAAAATCAAATCAAAAGTCGCAAATCAAAAATCCTACTCAATCGTGAGTCCCATGTTCCGCGCCGTGCCTTCGATGGTCTTGATCGCCGACTCGAGATTCGTCGTATTCAGATCCTGCATTTTCGTCTTGGCGATCTCCTCGATCTTGTCGCGCGAGATGCTCCCGACCTTCTCTTTGTTCGGCTTGCCGGAGCCCTTCGGGATGCCGGCGGCCTTTTTCAGCAGATCGGCGGCGGGCGGCGTCTTGGTCTCGAACGTAAAGGAGCGATCGGCATAGACGGTGATCACGACCGGAATTTTCAGATCCGGATCCATCTGCGCGGTCTTCGCGTTGAAGGCCTTGCAGAATTCCATGATGTTGACGCCGTGCTGGCCGAGCGCCGGGCCGATCGGCGGGGCCGGATTAGCCTTGCCCGCCGGAACTTGCAACTTGATGTAGCCGGTAACTTTCTTTGCCATGATTCGATAGCTTTCAGCTTTCAACTTTCAGCTTGGCTATTGTGTTAGCTGAAAGCTGATTGCCGATGGCTCCTTACTCATCCTCAGTGAAGGTAACTTTTTCCACGTCCAGAAAGTTCAACTCGACGGGCGTCGAACGGCCGAAGATCGTGACGACCACTTTGAGCGTCGATTTGTCGCTGTTGACCTCTTCGACTTTGCCCGTGAAGCTGGCGAACGGTCCCGACTTGATGCGAACCGTCTCGCCGGAATTGTAAGTAAATTTCGGCTTCGGCTTTTCCGCCGCCTCGGTTACGTTGTGGACGATCTGGTTGACCTCGTCGGGCGTGAGCGGCGTCGGGGTCTGGCCGCCGACGAACCCCGTCACCTTCGGGGTGGACTTGATCAGGTGAAACACGTCGTCGGGGATGTGGCCGCGCTCGTCACACTCGATCTGCACGAGGACGTAGCCGGGGTAAAACATGCGCGACGACTCGACGCGCTTGTTGCCGCGCATCTCGACGACCGTCTCGGTCGGCACCAGCACTTCGATGATCTGGCTTTGCAGATCGGTGTCGCGAATGCGCGCCTTCAGGCTGTCGCGCACCTTCTTCTCGTGCCCCGAATACGTGTGTAAAATGAACCACTGCTGCATGACGCCAACTTTTCCCCGCCCGCGCTCTCGCCCGCCCCCACTCCAACTACCGACGCGCCCGAGCCAAGCATTAAACTTTTCAGCCGCCCAACAGTTTCGTCAGCCCTTCGACGAGAAAAGTCAGCAACTTGTCCACGGCAAAGAGGTACGCCGCGAAGAACGCAACGGCAATGATCGTAATGATGGTCGTCGCCTGCACGTCTTTAGCGCTCGGCCAAGAGACGCGCTTCAGTTCCGCGCGCACGTCATGCCAGAAGTTTCCGAGGCGCTCGAAGAACCCCGCCTCGCGCCCCTCCGAGCCGCGCTCGCGCCGCGCCGCGCGCCCCTCCGGCCCTTCGCCGAAGCGAGCGGCGCGTGGAGCGGCTACAGCGGCGGCCTCGCCCACGGTCACGTCAGACGAACTGACGCGCCCCGGCGCGGGTAACGGCCCAAGAGCCGGCGTGGCCGGATCGTCCTGAGCGTTAAAGTTATCCTCGTCCTCTGTTCTCGCCAACGAAGTTCTTCCTCTTTCAGCCATACTGCACAGGGGTATCAGGATTTGAACCCGAACTTTCGGTTTTGGAGACCGACGTGCTAACCATTGACACTATACCCCTTCATGAAATGATGAGTGCGAAATGCGAAATGACATGCGGCTCCGTCGTGATATTCATCATTCATCATTCTGCATTCATCATTTGGTCTCTTTGTGCCCGGTGTGCTGGCGGCAGCGGCGGCAGAACTTGCTGAATTCGAGACGCTCCGGCGTCGTTTTCTTGTTCTTCGTTGTAACGTAGTTCCGGCTCTTACATGCGGTGCATTGCAGCACAATGTTATCGCGTGGCATAACCTTAAAACCTCTCGACTTAAAACCTCTCGGCTCTCAGACGGTAAAACTTTATCAGCGAACTGGCTCTTGCAGTCAGGCGTTGTCGGGCGGCTACTCGACGACATCGGTGATAGTGCCGGCCCCGACCGTGCGCCCTCCCTCCCGAATCGCAAACCGTAACCCCTTCTCCATCGCGATCGGCGTGATTAACTCGATCTCCATCGCGATGTTGTCCCCCGGCATCACCATCTCCACCCCCGCCGGTAAACTCGCCACTCCCGTCACGTCCGTCGTCCGAAAGTAAAACTGCGGCCGATACCCCGTAAAGAAAGGCGTGTGCCGCCCACCCTCTTCCTTCGTCAATATGTACGCCTCCGCCTTGAACTTCGTGTGCGGCGTAATCGACCCCGGCTTCGCGATCACCTGTCCACGCTCCACGTCCTTGCGCTCCACGCCCCGCAAGAGCAAACCCACGTTGTCGCCCGCCACTCCCTCATCCAACAACTTCTTGAACATCTCCACTCCCGTCACCACCGTGTTGCGAGTGTCCCGAATCCCCACAATCTCCACCGTCTCGTTGACCTTCACCCGCCCACGCTCCACTCTGCCGGTCGCCACCGTCCCCCGCCCCTGAATCGTAAAGATGTCCTCCACCGGCATCAGAAACGGCTTCTCCACGTCTCGGGCCGGCGTCGGAATGTACGAGTCCACCGCCGCCATCAACTCGTCAACCGTCGCCTCCCACTTCGCATCCCCGTTCAAGGCTCCGAGCGCACTACCCTTAATCACCGGAATGTCGTCGCCCGGAAACTCATAGGCCGACAACAACTCGCGCACTTCCAACTCCACCAACTCCAACAACTCCTCGTCATCCACGGCGTCCACCTTGTTCATGAACACCACCATCGCGGGGACGCCCACCTGCCGCGCCAACAAAATGTGCTCTCTAGTCTGCGGCATCGGCCCGTCGGTCGCCGCCACCACCAGAATCGCTCCGTCCATCTGCGCCGCACCCGTGATCATGTTCTTGACGTAATCGGCGTGGCCCGGACAATCCACGTGCGCGTAGTGGCGATTCGGCGTTTCGTACTCGACGTGCGCCGTCGCGATCGTGATGCCGCGGGCCTTCTCCTCCGGCGCATTGTCAATCGAGTCAAAGGCCCGGACGGTGATCTTCGGGTTGTGCTTCGCCAAGACCTTCGTGATCGCCGCCGTCAACGTCGTCTTCCCGTGGTCCACGTGCCCAATAGTCCCAATGTTCACATGCGGCTTCGACCGGTCAAATTTTTCCTTCGACATACAGAGATGGCCTCTTCATCAAGTTAAGATGGAAACTGTTAATTCAAGCTCCCGAAGAGGATTGAACTCTTGACCTCATCCTTACCAAGGATGCGCTCTACCACTGAGCTACGGGAGCAAACCGTGCAAAAGATGGAGCGGGAGACGAGGCTCGAACTCGCGACCCTCAGCTTGGAAGGCTGATGCTCTACCAACTGAGCTACTCCCGCCGAAGAAACGATGAGTGCGGAATGATGAATGATGAATAAAAAGCAACTCACTCATCATTCCGCACTTATCGTTCATCATTTCGTGGTGCAGGGGGTAGGATTTGAACCTACGTAGGGCGTGAGCCCGCCGGGTTTACAGCCCGGTGCCATTAACCACTCGACCACCCCTGCAAGTGATTTTCAAGGATTTTCAGAGCCGGTGAAGGGACTTGAACCCCCGACCCTCGCATTACAAGTGCGATGCTCTACCAACTGAGCTACACCGGCTGAATTTATTTCAAGAAGATCAAATCTGAACTCAAAATCAGATGCCCAAATTACGCGCCGGTGCTGATTATTCTTGCAGCCAGTAAGTCTCAGACTGAGACAGCTTTTATTAACAGTTTCACTTAACGGAATAAAATAAACTTTGCAATCTTCAGGATTATAAGCGGCAATCACGTCTACGTCCGCCGGTGACGTAATGTATCGTTTGATAATTGTTTGTGCTTCTTAACTGAACCTCTAAAGTGCCAGCTTTCGGAGACACATGCTTCACTTGAACGCGCTTAAAAACTCCACGTTTCTCACTTACAAGGTCATACCGAACATCTTCGCCATAGGGCATTAGCACCGTAAAGCCCTGTCGAACCAGCAGGTGAGCGACATAAAGTTCGGCTTGGAGCCCCTTTTGCTTCGTGATAGCCATTTGTCAAATACCTCCGCTCAGTCATCTGAGCTACGCCGGCTTACTACGGATCGCTCCGAGGGTCATCCGACAAAACGCGAATACTAACAATCGAGATTGGAAAACGCAAGCCTCAGTAAGGGTTGCGGCTCAATATGTTGCTCTTGGACGGGCCGGAAAAGAATTCTGTTGACGCTTTTCGCCGCCAGCCGTTACATTTGTTGGTGCCCTGTATGCGGCGCGGTGTGCCCGGCCACATCATATTTTCCTCAACGATTACGTCCCCAAGTTTCGACGTTTAGCTGATTTGGCTGAACGCTTTCCGTTCATTCCAGTTACCCTGCCGTAGGCTGGAGGAGGCTCTTTCCGTGCGTACACATCATTTCATCCATCACATCTGCGGGTGCGCCCTCGTGCTGCTCGCCCTGAGTTTTAACTGTTTCGCGCAGACGGCCGAGCAGGAGACCGCGACCAGCCCGGCGGCGCGCGACGCCGAGCTTTTGTGCGCCGGCTTTATTGCCTACCTGCCCTCGCCGAACTATTTGGAGGTGGTCGGCGGAGAGCAGGAACAGGAGCAGCGCACCTATGCGGAGGGCGATTTCGTCTTTATCAACGCGGGCTCCGATCAGGGCGTGAGGCTCGGCAACGAGTATGTCGCCGTCCGCCCGCGCGGGCAGTTTAAGTCAAAATTGAGCAAAAAAGATGGCTGGCTCGGCGTCTACACGCAGGAAATCGGGCGGCTGCGCGTGACCGAGGTCAAGCAGAACGTTTCGGTCGCCGTGGTCGCCAATTCGTGCGACATGATTCTCAACGGCGACCTGCTGCGCGCGGTTTACCCGCGCGTTTCGCCGCCGTCGCAGACCGCCGACGAGTTAGACCGCTTTGCAGACTCTTCGGGTAAGCAGCAGGGGCGCATCGTGCTGGCGCGCGATGGGCGCGAGATGATGACCGTCAACCACATCGTTTACATTGATCTCGGCACGGAGGATAACGTCAAGCCCGGCGACCGCTTGACTGTCTTCCGGCCGGCGGGGCGTGGCAATATTTCGCGCTTTAAGGACGAAGAGGTGAGTCCCGCCGCTAATTACGGCTTCGAGAGCGAAATTTTCCGGGGTGGCAAGTTCTCGAATAAAGTTCAGCGCATCAAGAGCAATAAGATGGGCATTTTCGGTCCGACCGTGTCGACGCCGGATGTCGTCAGCCGCCGCCCGCCCGTCCCGCGCAAAGTGGTCGGCGAAATCGTCATCCTTAGCACCGAGCAGCGCACCGCCACCGCGATCATCACCCGCATCGCGCAGGAAGTTCACACCGGCGACTTCGTGGAAGTTAAGTAGCTGCGGGCCACATCGGGGCGCTCGTCACTCGCCACGCTTCACCCTCTCTGTGCTCTTTGCGGTTCGGAAAAAATTCGGCCGCAAAGAGCCTTCTTCGTTGCTGGCGAACTTGAGTCGCCCGAACCCGGCTGTCATCCTGCCCGACGCTGGCCGTCCTTTTTCTCCCACCACACTTTAACAAGCTGTCTCTCATTTATCAGGAGCTGTTTCTCATTTATCAGGAAGCGATAAAAACCGGCAAAGGAGATTTGTATGAGCAGCGTCAAGTGCGCGCATTGCGGGCTAATTAATTGGTCGGCGGAAGCCGCCTGCAAGCGTTGCGGCAACTCGCCGCACGGCTACGACCAGCCTCCCGCCGCAGACTGGCACGCGCCCGCCGGTTTTGCTTTCGACGCCAACGTAAAAAAACGCACCGGGCTGGCGGTGGCCTCGCTCGTGATCGGCGTGATCAGCATTTTCACGCTCAGTTTCCTGCTGGTCGGAGCCGCGGCCGGCATCATTCTGGGCATCGTCGCGCTCGTCAAACTTAACCGTCAGCCGCAATTATACGGCGGGCGCGGCCTCGCGATCGCGGGCATCGTGACGAGCGCCATCTCGGTTGTCATTGTGATCCCGCTCGGAATCATCGCCGCCATCGCCATCCCGAATCTGCTGGCGTCGGTGCGGGCGGCGAACGAGGCCTCGGCCATTCACTCGCTTCGCAGCATCGCGGCGGCCGAAGCCACTTACCAAACGACGGCAGGCCAAGGGCAATATGGATCGTTGGAGGAATTAGAAGCGGCGGGGCTGCTTGAAGCGGAAGTGGCCGACGGGCGCGAGAACGGCTACCGGTTTGTGTTGACGCCCGAAAGCGACGGCTTCGAGGCGACGGCCACGCCGGAGCAATATGGACAGTCGGGCGTCAGGTCATATTTCGTCTCTTCAGAAGGCTTGCTCCACGCGGCAGATAGAAACGGCGATGAAGCCGATGCTACCGATTCCTCCATCGAGTAGTAATCATGCCGCGGCCGGTACAGGCGGTGTCTCAGGAGCGATTCAGTTGCACGTTCGGCTTGTCGGCTGCCGCCGGCAGCGCGCCTTCCCTGACCGCGCGCTTCGCGACCGAGTTGCGTGAGGCGGCGGCCCGCTCAACGGCGACATGGTAGAAGGCCTGT
>JBOGOY010000119.1:0-8275 GCA_050748185.1 Pyrinomonadaceae bacterium | reverse complement strand
GTAATGCGGCGTTGAGAGCGGAGAGCGCGAGCCCGGCTTCGGCTGTCGCCACGAGGTCGGCCGGTTCGTGCGCGACGAGGCGCGTCAGCCTGCGCGTCGAAACGACCACATCAATATCCTTCAAACGCACGCCGCCGACGAGCGTCGCGCCGTTTGCGCCAGCCGGCAGGACCGTTAAATTCTCGCGCGCGGTCAGCCGCAACACCTCGGCGGCTTCCTCCGTCGTCGCGGGGGCGACAATGAGTGTCCCGCCGTCGTCCGCGCAGACATTGCCGCCCCCGACAACTTCCTCGAATTGACGCGGGCGCGCTGCGTATCTGACCGCGGAACTTGCCATTGTCGCCGTGATGTATGAGTGCTGCGCCTTCGCCGAAGACGCGGGCACAACCAATTCTCCGGCGCGTGGGCGACCGTTCGTCTCTGACCGTGGTGTGACAGCGACCGCGCGCTTCTCGCCGCAGCCGCGCGGGGCGGGAATGATCTTGCCGGGATTACACAGGCCAGCAGGGTCGAAGGCGGCACGGACCAATAGCATGGCCGCGAGGTCGTCTTCGGAAAAGATGAGCGGCATATAGGCGCTCTTGTCCAGTCCGACGCCGTGCTCGCCCGTGATCGTGCCGCCGGCCGCGACGCACGCCTTCATGATCTCGCGCCCAGCCTCTTCGACGCGCCGCACCTCGTCCCGGTCGCGCGCGTCGAAGCAGATGAACGGGTGAAGGTTCCCGTCGCCCGCGTGGAAGACGTTGGCGACGCGCAGTTGATACTTGACGCCGGCGCGGTAAATGTCGGCGAGGACTTCGGGCAGGCGCGAGCGCGGCACGACCGCATCCTGCAACATCAGATCGGGCGAGATGCGCCCCATCGCGCCAAACGCGCCCTTGCGCGCGGCCCACAACTTTTTGCGTTCCGCTTCGTCGGCGGCGCGCCTGACGGCGCGCGCGCCGTGCGCGCGACAGACGCCCTCGGCGCGCGCCGCCTCTTCGTCGAGGCCCGCTTCGAGGCCGTCGAGTTCGATGAGCAGCGCCGCCCCGGCGTCGGGCGGCAGGCCCGCGGCGAAGACGCTGGCCTCGACCGCGCGGATCGCCGCCCCGTCCAACATCTCCAGCGCGGCGGGGACCAACCCGGCGGCGATGATCGCCGAAACGGCCCGACTCGCCGCGTCCACATCAGCGAAGTCGGCGAGCAGCGTCCGCACCGCCGGAGGGAGGGGGACCAAACGCACCGTCGCCTCGGTCGCGATGCCGAGCGTGCCTTCCGAGCCGATGAAGAACCCGCGCAGATCGTAGCCCGGCGCATCTGGCGCGCCCGCGCCGCCGAGGTCAACGATCTCACCGTTTGGCAGGACGACGCGCACGCCGAGGACGTGGTCGGTGGTCGTGCCGTATTTCAAACAATGGATGCCGCCGGCGTTCTCGGCGATGTTGCCGCCGATGGTGCAGGTCGCGCCGCTCGAAGGGTCGGGCACGTAATGCAGGCCGTGAGGCGCGACGAGCCGCGAGAGTTGCGCGTTGACCATCCCGACTTCGACGACGGCGAGCCGGCTCTCGATGTCAACTTTCAGCAGCCGCCGCATCCGCGACAACTCGATAGTCACGCCCCGGTCGAGGGCCAGCGCGCCGCCCGACAGGCCCGTGCCCGCGCCGCGCGGCGCGAACGAGACACCGGCCTCAGACAGCACGCGGACGACCGCCGCGACCTCTTCCGTCGAAGCCGGAAAGACGACCGCGCGCGGCCGGTGCTTGTGCTGCGTCAGGCCGTCGCACTCGTACACCAGCAACTCGTCGGGCTCAGAGAGCACGCGCCCTTCGCCGACGACGCCGCGCAGTTTTTCGGACAGTTGGTCCACGGGATAGAAGCTTTTAGCCCTCAGCTTTCAGCCGTCAGCCAATCCATGCGGACGACCAGCAATTCGCACTGGGCCATGTGCTGAGGCTGGGGAGCGGCGGGTTATGGAAACGGCGGCCAAACGTAATCTTCGTGCCGCGCCGGGGCCGCCAGCCGATCGCAGGCGGCTTAAAACTGATAGCTGACCGCTGAACGCTTCGCATGATACACTACGCTTCCGTTCTGCTAGTAATCGTCTCCATTCCCACTTATGAGAATCAAACTTTGGCTTTCGCTTGCAACCGTGGTTTGCGTTATGGCCCAAGCTCTACCGTCCACCGCCCAGACGCTCATGGCCGACTTGGTCATCGTCAACGCCAACGTGCGGACGATGGATCGCCAGCGGCCACTCGCAGAGGCCGTCGCCATCTATGGCAACCGGATCGCGGCGGTCGGATCAAGCGCCGAGATTCGTGCCCTCGCCGGGCCGCGGACCAAGGTCATCGACGCGCGCGCGGCGCTGGTCTTGCCCGGCTTCAACGACTCGCACGTGCATTTTCTTGACGGCGGCGCGCACCTCGCGAGCGTGCAGTTGCGCGACGCGGCCACGCCGCGGGAATTCGCCGAGCGCATTGGCCGCTTCGCTGAGCGGACGCCCAAAGGGCGTTGGATCACCGGCGGCGATTGGGACCACGAACGCTGGGCTGGCGCTCCGCTACCGACCAAAGAACTGATTGATCGGCTCACGCCCGACCATCCAGTCTTCGTCAACCGCCTTGACGGCCACATGTCGCTTGCCAACAGCGTCGCGCTCCGGCTGGCGGGCGTCACAAAGGAAACCAAAGACCCGCCGGGCGGGTTGATCGTGCGTGACCCGCGGACGGGCGAGCCGACCGGCGTGTTGAAAGACGCGGCGATGGGATTCGTCTATGCCAAGATTCCGTCGCCGAGTCTCGACGAGCAACTCGCGGCGGCGCGCGCCGCGACCGAACACGCGGCGAGCTTGGGCGTGACGAGCGTGCAGGACATGTCCGCCGGCAACGACGTCGGCGTCTATCAAACGCTGGCCGCGCGCGGCGAGTTGAAGACGCGCATTTACGCCGTCTCACCTCTGTCGATCTGGGAGCGTTTGGCGAACACGGGCGTGCGCGCCGGTTTCGGCGGCGAGATGTTGCGGATCGGCGGCTTGAAGGGCTTTGCCGACGGCAGCCTCGGCTCGACCACCGCTCTCTTCTACGAGCCCTACGCCGACGCGCCCGGAAACACCGGGCTGCCTTCCGACGAGATGATCGCCGAAGGCTCGATGTTGAAGCGCGTCGAGGCGGCCGATCGCGCCGGCTTGCAAATCATGATTCACGCCATCGGCGACCGGGCCAACGATCAAATCCTCTCGTTCTTCGAGCAGGCGGCAAAAACTAACGGCCCGCGCGATCGACGTTTCCGCATCGAACACGCCCAACACATCCGCCCGCAGGACATCGGGCGTTTCGCGCGCGCGGGCGTCGTCGCCTCAATGCAGCCTTACCACGCCATCGATGACGGCCGCTGGGCCGAGAAACGCATTGGACGCAAGCGCGCCGAGACGACCTACGCCTTCCGCTCGCTGCTCGACGCCGGAGCCACGCTCGCCTTCGGCACCGACTGGTACGTTGCGCCGCTCGATCCCATGCTTTCGATCTACGGGGCTGTTACGCGCCGCACGCTCGACGGCAAGAACCCCGGCGGCTGGATCCCCGCACAGAAGCTCACCGTTGAAGAAGCCGTCCGCGCCTACACTGTCGGCTCGGCCTACGCCGAGTTCACAGAGCAGGTCAAGGGCACGATCACGCCGGGCAAACTAGCCGACTTGGTCATCCTTTCGCAAGACATCTTTAAAATCGAGCCGGCCGAGATCGAGAAGACGAAGGTTCGCACCACCATCGTTGACGGCAAAGTTGTTTACAATGAAGTAGTCAGTCATCAGTAGTCAGCATGAAAATGCCTTTCCTACTGACTACTGACTACTGACTACTGATTACTCTTGTATGGAATTCACCGCCCTCGAAGGCCTGCGCTCGGTCAAATTCGATCTCGTGCTGACGCTGGCGCTGGCGGCGCTGTTTTTGTTCGCCGGCATGGGCGTGCTGCGGCGCGTCGGTTTTCTGTCGCGGGCGAGCATCCCGGCGGCGGCAGTGGGCGGGCTGTTATTCGCACTGATCGTGCTGGCGCTGCGTTCGAGCGGGACGCTCGGCCTGACGCTCGACAGCAGCCTGCGCGGGCCGCTCCAGACGGCGTTCTTCACCACCATCGGCTTGAGCGCGACGTTCGCGCTGTTGCAAAGCGGCGGCTGGCGGATGATCTTCTTTTGGCTGCTCGCGTCGGGGACGGCCGTTGTGCAGAACGTCGCCGGGATCGGATTGGCGCGCGCGGTCGGGGCTCCGCCGGGACTCGGAATCATCTGCGGCGCGCTGACGCTGACGGGCGGGCCGGCGACGGGCCTTGCATTCGCCGACTTGTTTAAGCAGCGCGGCATCGCCGGGGCCGACGCGCTGATCATCGCGGCGGCGACGTTCGGCATCTTCATGTCGAGCCTCGTCGGGAATCCGGTGGCGACTGCGCTCATCCGCCGCTTCCATCTCGCCCCGCCGCTGCCCGCGAAAGATGCGGAGCCGGTAAGTCGTGAAGAAGACTTTTGGGCCATCGGCTCGACAGGTCCAATCGATGATGCTCCGAACGAGCCCGCGGCGCAAATGACTGAAAGACTAGAAGGCGAAGTCTTAACGGGTGGTAATCTTTTGCGCCACTTGCTTTTGCTTTTATTGCTGATGGGAATAGGTTCGTTGCTTAGCCTCGGATTAACTTGGCTTGGTCAGACGCTGCCACCTTTTCTCGGCACTCTAATAGTTAATCTCGGACAGTCATTATCGCCGTCAGATGGCACCCCCGCCGGCTACTTCACAACAAAAACTGTGGATTTCGGCTGGTGGGTTTATAAGTTCAAGCTCCTGCTTCCCGGCTATGTTGGGGCGATGATCGTCGCGGCAGTTGCGCGCAATACAGATGATAAGTACAAGTGGTTGAAACTGAACACGGGGGCGATCGACGTATTAGCCTCTATCTCGCTCTCGCTGTTTCTCGTCATCGCGCTGATGGATCTGAAACTCTGGCAACTGGCCGGGCTCGCGCTGCCGATGCTGTTCATTCTCGGGGTGCAGGCAATCATCACGGTGCTCTACGCCGTCCTCATCACGTTCCCGTTGATGGGGCGCGACTACGAGGCCGCCGTGACGACGAGCGGCCACATCGGCTTTGGTCTCGGCATCACGCCGAACGCCGTCGCCAACATGGAGGCGCTCTCCGCGCGCTTCGGCCCCGCGCCGCGCAGCTTTCTCGTCGTGCCGGTGGTCGGCGCGTTCTTCATCGATTTCACCAACGTGGTCATCATCACGACCTTCCTGAATCTCGTGAGTTGAAGAGGTAGCGAACATGAAAAGAGTCGGTGCCGCGATCGTCTTAAGTTTCGCGTTGTCGGCGACGGGGACGATGCCCGGCGCGCTCGCGCAGTCTCGTGTGTTGAAGGCTAAGCCCGCTCGCGCCGCCGCGCCCACCATCGCGACCTCGCCCGCGTTGCAAGCTGTGGTTGACGCCGCGGCGCAGGAGGCGTTGAAGAAATTTGCCGACAAGACTCTGAAGCCGGAACATTTGGCGGTCACCGTCATCGACATGAGCGACCCGGCGCGTTTCGCGGAGGCAAGTTATCGCGGCGACGAGCGGATTTATCCGGCCAGCGTCGTCAAGATGTTCTACCTCGTTGCCGCTCACCGGCTATTAGAAGACGGGAGGATTAAGGAGACCCCTGAACTGAATCGCGCGCTGCGCGACATGATCGTGGACTCATCGAACGACGCGACCGGCTATGTGCTCGACGTGTTGACGGGCACGACGAGCGGCGGCGAGCTTTCGTCCGCGGAACTGAAGCGTTGGCAGTCCAAGCGCGATTTGGTCAACCGTTATTTCGCCGGCCTCGGCTACCGCAACATCAACATCAACCAAAAGACTTTCTGTGAGGACGCCTACGGGCGCGAGCAACAGTCGCGCGGGACGAAGGGCGAGAACCGCAACAAACTGACCACGAGCGCGACCGCCCGCCTGCTCGCGGAGATCGCGGCGGGCCGCGCCGTCACGCCCGAGCGCAGCCGGCAGATGTTAGAGTTGATGAAGCGCGACTTCGCCGGCAAGTCGAACGATCCGGACGATCAGTCGCACGGCTTCACCGGAATTGCGCTCGCGCCGGGGATGCGTCTCTGGTCCAAAGCCGGCTGGACCAGCACCACCCGCCACGACGCCGCCTACGTCGAACTGCCGAACAACCGCCGCTTCGTCGTCGTCACCTTCACCGAGAAACAGAGCGGCGTGCGCGACATCATCCCGACCGTCGCGCGAGCGGTGATTACCGAGATGATGAAGGGAGTGAGCAGTAAGCAGTAAGCAGTAAAACATGAATCAACTGCGGCGGAGGGTCATAGGGCGGCTCGCACCAGTCAGCACTGACGTGAACCTTTTGCTCCTCACCGCTCACTGCTCACCGCTCACTGCTTACCGCTCACTCCCTAGTGTCTTCGGCCGGCCGCCCTTCGTTTCGCCATGCCGGGTTTCTGCGCGAGGAGGGCCGATTTGGTCCAGCCGATGGGGTCGAGCGGGGGGAAGCGGTGGTGCGCGACGACCTGAAAATAACGTTCCGTGTTTTCCGTCACGTCGCGCGGCGGGTGGGTCTTGAAGCGGAAGAGCAGTTCGAGGAAACTGCTGGCCGGCGAGGGGTGGATGGGCAGGTGCAGGATGTGGCCGCCGGGCCTCAGCACGCGCGCCAGTTCGCCCAAACCTTCGCGCAGCGAGACGTATTCGAGCGCGCCGCTCGTGACCACGCAGTCGAAGGTGGCGTCGGCGAAGGGCAGGTGCAGCACGTTCGCCTCCACGAAGTTGACCCGGTGCCGTGAGTGCTTGCGCCGCTCCTGCCGGACGGCCCGACGGGCCTTGACGATTGAAGGCAGCGAAAGATCGACCGCCGTAATTTCTGCCGGGCGCTTCAGCACGCGCAGTAGCGAGAGGGTCAGGAGCCCCGTGCCGCATCCGGCGTCGAGGACGCGCGCGTGATCCGCGAGCGGGAGCGGGTGGCGTCTCAGATAATTTTCGAGCGAGTGGCCGTAGCGGTTGAATTTGAAGGTAATGTCGTAGAGATCGGCGAAGCGATCGTAGAGGGTGCGCGCGTGGTCACCGTTGTGCGCCGGCGTTGCTTTTTCCTTTTGCCTCATGCCGTTCGTTTAAGTTAATGTGACGCCGCGCGCGGCGCTCGCACGTCCGGCTTAGGTTTGATGGACGAGTGAGCCCCCGCGCAGGACCGAATTACGCCCTGCTATGACAATCCGCGCGTGTGCTGAATTCGTAACTTCGTTGGTTTTATACTAACACTAACCCATTTGTTCAAGGAGAGTTCTGAGTGTTCGAGACCGAAAGCGACGTTCTGGAGTGGTACGAAAGGCAGCCCCGCTCAGTTACCAAAGAGTTTCTCGACCAAATCCCGTGGAACGAAGTGGGACGTCACCCGCTCAACCCGGCCTTCAAGCCGGTGCTCGTGTACATGCGGGACGTAGAGAGTTTTACCGAGATTTATTACGAGGAGTTGCTACGCACGCCGACCGGCAAGAGCCCCGTGATCCGGAAATTCATGGAGCGCTGGAGCGGGGAAGAGAATCAGCACGCTGATTTGCTGAATCGCTTTCTGAATGAGGCCGGCCACCCGACGAACGCCGACTGGCAGAAAGAAGCCAAAGAGGCGATCCCCTTCCGCTACACTTTCGAGAACCGGCTCTACCCGCTGATCACTAACTGTTTCGGTCGCTACTTCTCCGGCGCGCACATGGTCTGGGGCGCGATCAACGAGATGACGACGCTTCAGGGCTACCGCCGCCTGTGGGGCCTCGCCGGTCATCCCGTGCTCGAAAAGCTGCTGCGAGCCATCGCGCACGAAGAATCGATCCACTCACACTTCTACTGGAGCATCGCCCGCCTGCGGCTCGAACAGTCGGGCTTCTCGCGCAAACTGGCCCGCACCATCATCGGCAGGTTCTGGTCGCCGGTCGGACAAGGAACCAAGCCGAGGAGCGAGACCGACTACGTCATCGCCACCTTGTTCAGGGGCGAGGAGGGCGTCAGCTTCTTCGATCGCAACGTTAACCAGCGGATCGAACAGTTGCCCGGTTTTACCGGCCTGAACAGTGTCACCCAGCGAATTGCCGAAATCGCCCTCTAAAGGTTAATCTGCCACCAAGTCAGCGCGCGGCCCCGGCACACCCGCCCGGAACTTTCTTTGATTGAAGGCGGGCGGAAGTTGCTCCGGGAAAGCGCGGGAAACGACACGAAGGGAAACCGTTAAAGCCTCTTCGTGTCGTTTCCCGCGGTTTGGCCGTCGCCGGTC
>JBOGOY010000118.1:0-8515 GCA_050748185.1 Pyrinomonadaceae bacterium | reverse complement strand
AGAAAGTGACGAGTGTCGAGTGTCGAGTGACAAGATAAAAACTGTCTTGCTCGTCACTTGTTATACCGTTCCCGCGGTATTAACGACGTCTCGGCGCGACGAGATGAGAACTGTCTTGCTCGTCACTTGTCACTCGTCACTATTCTGATGTTGCCGTCGCCGACTTCGAAGGAGAGGGTCGGGCCGCCGCCGCCGGCGCGAGCCTGAAGGCTGTGCTCGGTGGGCGTGGTGCGCTCGCGCGGGGCGAGGCGTGGGTGCTGGTTTTCGACGCGGCCGGCGCGCAGCACCGAGGCGTCAACGTCGGCGTTGAAGTCCGTGGGGAGTTCGACGGTAATGTCCCCTCTGAGCAGGCGCACCGTCGCGCCGCGACCGCGCCAGTTGCGCGCGGGGACGCGCAGACGCAAGGGACCGCCCGCGACCGTCACGCTGAGGTCGCCGCCGGTGAGCGTCAGTTCGGTCGGCGAGGCGTCGCCGGCGTGGAGGCGGATCGCGCCTTCGATGCCGTCGAGTTTCAGCGCGCCGCTGCCGGCGAAGACGTCCACATCGATCGCGGCGGGCACGCGCAGGCGGTAGTCGATCCGCCACGGCATCGCGAGCAGTTTCTTCGGAAACTTCTTCGCGACGCGCTTCATGAACGTGCGGTCGTGCGTGCCCGTCGTGATGACGGAGAAGTGGGTGTTGCCTTCGTCGAGGATGAAGTTGTTGACGGCGGCGAGTTGCGCCAGTTCTTCCTCGGTATCGGCCCGCCACTCCAGTTCGGCCGTGATCTCGATCTCGCTGCGCGACCACGCCTCGACGGTGAGCGAGCCCGCGGGCGCGCCATAGACGCTGAGCGTGCCGCCGTAGCCGAAGCGGCGCACCTCGCGTCGCGTGGCCGTGCGCGTCAGCGCGGGCGTCACCGCGGCGGCGGGGGCATTGGATTGCGACACAACTTTCTGGGCGCGAGCGATGACGGCGGAGGCCGACAGCGCAAGCGCGCAGGCCACCAAGATAAAAGCGCGCCGGACGAGCGCGCTTCGGGTGCTGATTGAATCGGTGGCGGTGTGCAAAGAGTTAGTCGGCCTTTTATCGGGGAGGGGACAAAAACTTCCAACGGGCTAACGCATCGTGAAGTTGATCGAGCCGCGCAGGTTTGTGGTATAGAGCGACGCGCCGCCGTCGCCGACCTTACCGGTGACTTTGCGCGGGTCACGGAAGTCGAACTGGCCGATATTGGCAAAGCCGTTGAGGTTGATGCTGCGGGTCCGCAGCGAAGTCGCCGTCAGCGTAAAGCCGGGGCCGGCGTTGATCCGCAGGTTCAACTCGCCCTGTGTAGACTTCAGTTCGTAGACGCCGCCGCGCATCAGTTCCGCGTCGAAGAGGATGTTACCCATGGTGTTCTGCGCGATCACCTTGCCGGCGCGAATGCCGGTCAGATCGATGTCGCCGTTTAAGGCGATGTAGGCGCGCACGAACGAGCCCTGCACGTTGCGGATGCTGATGTTACCCTGCATCGTCTGGACGTTGACGGTTGAGTTGTAGGGCACTTGAATGCGGAAGTTGACGTCGCCGAGGTCGTAGCGGTTCGGGTTGTCGCGCTCGACGTTGATGACCAGCGTATCGCCACTCTCCTGCGGGGTGAAGCGCGCCGCCGGCTGCTCCATCGTGGCCGTGATTTTGATCTCGCTGCGATCCCAGCCCTCGACTTCGATCGAGCCGGTGTGGTTGACCAGTTCGAGGTTGACCGTCTTGCGCGGGCGGAAAATCTTCGAGTAGCCGCGTTGCGCGAACGACTCGGACGCGCCGACCAACGCGAGCGCCAACCACAGCGCGCTGACCGTCAAAACGCGCGCCGCGCGCCGCCGCGTCGCCGCACTGCCCCGAGAACCGATGTTAGTTGACGTGCTCATCCGACTCTTAACTTCCACTTCCCAGAAAATCGCCCGGCCGACTAGTGGGACTGCTGCGGGGCCGGGCGGGCTGCCATGTTTTTTACAGTTCGGAAAATTCCCTGAGCAACTGCATCTTGTCGCGGAGCGCCATATTGAGCGCGTCCTCCGAGACCTCGTCGTGCGGCTCGCGGTCAAGCGTCAGCAGGCATTCGTTGACGGTCTCGTCGATGACGCCGAGGTTGCGGTCAAAGGCTGCGCGAATCTGCGGGTTCCAACGGGCCTTGCGCTGCTCGACGCGCTGCTTCAGATATTCGATGGCGAGCATCTGATCGGGGTTCATGTTCCGCCGCAGGGTCGAACGATCGGCCGGCCGCATGTTTTCCGTCTGCACGACGTTCGATTGGCCCCCATTCACCAGCCGCTGGACGCCGTAAGTCGTGATGAGCGACGTGCCGATCGCGATCGCCGCGACCGTCCCGGCCAACTGCGACAGCGACAGGGACCAGCGCTTGCCGAACAGGCCGGATAAAAATCCTTCGCGCCGCGAAGCGCTGGCCGCGTCAGCCCACGATTCGGCGCGCCGCTGCGCTTCGAGATCGACTTCAATCGTGTTGCGGATGCGTAGCCACAGGGCGCGCTCGTTCGGCGGGGCGACGAGGTGGCCGCGGCTCGCCTGCGCGACGCTGACGATCGAGTGCAATTCATCGCGCACATCGGCGCAGGACAGGCACCCGCCGAGGTGTGCGTGCAGTTGGGCTCGCTCCTCGACGGCGAGCGTGCCGTCGTAGAAATCACTTAACAGTTCAACACACTTCTCGCAATTCATAACCCCAACCCTTCAAGCGCGTCCGAGGTGACGGGCATTCCGGTTTTTCATTTCGAGCCCGCAGCAAGCAGGAGAGTCGCGGCAGCGCGCTAAAGTTCAAAACTCGCTCAGTCTGTGGGGAGACTGTGAACTTTTCAAATCGTCGTCGCGCCCGGCGTAACCAGAATGGCGTGCGTGCCGGGGCGACGTTCTTGGAAGCTACGACGTCGAATTCTGTTGCCTCAGGAGTGTGCGTAGTTTCATCCGGGCCTTGTGCAGTTGCGATTTCGAGGTGCCGACCGAGCAGCCCAGCAGCCGCGCGATCTCCTCGTGCTCGTGCCCCTCGACGTCGTGCAGCACGAATACTGTCCGGTACCCCGGCGGCAACTGCCTGACCGCATTATCCAAAGCGATCCGATCCACCACCGGCATCCGGCGCGCGTCTTCGGTGCCGGCGACGATCTGCACGGGCACGTCGCCGTCGTCCGTAGTCTGTTCCATCTTCACGCCGCGCTTGCGAAAGTGCATCAGGACTTGATTGACCGTGAGCCGGTGCAGCCACGTCGTAAAGGCCGAATCGCCGCGAAAAGAACCAACTTTGCGGAAGAGTTGGATGAAGACCTCTTGGGCGAGGTCTTCGGCCTCGGCCGAATTCTGCGTCATCCGCAGGCACAGGGAATAGACCCGGCGGTTGTGGCGCGCATACAACTGCTCGAACGCCGCCATGTCGCCGCCCGCCGCCGCTTGCGCCAATGCGTAGTCCGAAGATGGTTTGTGCTCCGTCTCGGTTGCGCTCACTAACTCGACTCTCTGCGGGAGGGGCAGCCGAACCTCGTATGAACTCATGCCGACCTCCGCCCACCGGGCGACGACCGAAATCGGTCGCGTTCCGCCTTCCAGCTTGAACCGTCGTGACGCCTGTCTTGAGGCGCGTGAGCGAACCCTTTCACGCGCTGTGTGATGCGGCGGCCTTCCAACGTCGTTGCCCTGTCCGGCCCTATTTTCCCCAGCCGCGTCAACACTTTCGCCCGCCACCCCGGCCCGCCTCAATTCTGGCAAGTGTGGTCGACGAGCAGCGGTAGCCGACGGCTGGCAACCGCATCCGTGGGTCGGATGTCCCTAGAACCGGCTAAATCCACGCTAGTGCGACGCGCCTTCAGTATCCGATCATAGTCACGGGCTGACAAGCCCTGACGCAGCATTGCCGCTGACGGCCATCCGCTGTCAGCCGCCGTTCTGTATCAACCCACTCTGGCAAATACTTCTACTGGCTCGGTTTTCAATCGAGTGTCAGGTCACAGCCTTAACCGCCGCGGCGCAGAGAGTGTGGCGCAAGAGCAAAACCATCTGCCCTCGACGCCGTTCTGCGCTCTGTTCTACGCCGCGGCCGTGAACATCAATGGCCCGGACACTCAACCGAAATTCGACTCTAAATTTTCGCCGAAGAGGACGCGCAGGATAGTTGGCGAGTTGGCGAACAGCATCGTGAGCCACGTCGCCCGGCGGTTGATGTCTTCCGCCAGATAAAAGATCCTCGGCGGGAAGTAGAGCAGGAGTGTGATGAAACTCAGCCAGAAGAGTCGGCCGGCGAACTCCCCGACGCTCGTGACCCGGCTGAAATGAATCTGGACGATGATGAGGTTCCAGAACACCTGAAAGAGAATCACGTTGACGAACAGGCACAAGTCGCCGACCAGTTCACTTTGCGGGCCGCGCCAGAATTCCCCTTCCGGGACTTTCTTCGGCGGTGAGAAATAGCGATAGACCAGCGCCGTCTGAATCACGCTCAACACGATCGAGAGGATGACGAGCGACACGAAGATCCCGCCTTTTCCCCGCGCGTTTTCCCCGAAGAGCGCTTCGCCCAAAAAAGCCATCACCCCGGACGAGATGACCACCGACAGGGCGAAGTAAAAGACGGGATGGAATAGGCAGCCCGAGACGCCGCTCGCTTGGAGATCGAGTGGATCGAAACGCCGCGCCTTCCTTTTCCACTTGGCATTTCCCCGGCTTTTCAACCGCCAGTGGAAATGCCAACGCTTCAGAACCGCGCCAGCGGCCGGCAAAACCAGTGCTCCGAGGAGACACAGGCCGAGCGAAAATCTGGCGAAGGGGTCGCCCTCGCCGACCAGTCGGACGAGGTCGATAAAGTACCCCGTGAGATGATTCATCAAGATCAGATTGATGACGAACACGACGACATCCAGCAGTATGCCGCGATTGGCTTCGGCGGTAATGTCTCTGGCTTTCATGCTCTGAACGCCGCCGCAGGGCGTGGTTATTTAGCTAACTCGACCAGCGGGTTTTCAAGCGCACACGGGAAGTTCTGCGCGACGATCGGGAAATACACACTGCCGGAAACTCTGACCTTCGTCCCGACGCCCACCACCTGTCCGTCCGCCAGATGCACCTTGAGATCGTTATCCGTGTATTGTTTGGGCGCTCTCTCCGTCTGATTAGCCTGAGTGCCGATTTTAATCTGCACCCCGATGGGCGTACCGGCGAAGTCGCCCGCCCGGTACAACCGGAGCACCACGCTTTGATCGCCGGTGAACGAGTCAGGGAAACGCAGGTAGCCGTCGACAGCGACGCGCTTGCCTTCGTTAGCTTTATCGCAGACCGCGGTGAAGTCTTTCACTTCGCCGACGGTCGGCGGTCCCGCGTTGCCGCTACCGCAAGCGGCGAGCGCGAGGGCGACGAGACTGAGGGCGATAAGTTGACGCAATCGCATGACATTCCTCCCGAGTGAATATTCCGGGCGACGGTTGCTGTTTCTCAAATAGAGTTGCTCGCCATGCACGATCTGTTAATCAATCAAGCCAACCAACGATGAATTAATCGGCCTGCGGCCCGGCGCTCACTTCGCCGCCCGCCGGTTCGCCGCCGCCGCGCCCACCGCCGCGCTCAGGACGGCGGACACCAACGCGCCGACGGCGATCATCACCCCGCTCAGGATCATTGATTTTTGCTGTTCGTCCGGCCTGACTCCCATGAACGGGACGATGGCGGCGAAGAGAACGCCTTGCAACAGGCCGAGGACGCCGCCGGCCAGCCCGGCTTCCGTCAGCAGGGCGGATTTACTTTCGCTGCGTGAGCGCGCGACACACGACACGCCCACCCAGCAGGCCATCAACCAAGCGACGGGTGTCACACAGACCACGCCCGGCTGTCGCCCGACGAACGAGACAAAGATCACCGCCGTGGCCCAAGTAATGAACGGCGGCAACACCGCCCTTAACATGGCGCTGAAATCCAGCTTCTTTGCATTGGCCTCTCGCCGAAGGAAACCGCCTTCCTCAGACATAGGTTTTTCTCCCGCCATGATTTGAGCCTGACGCCTGAACTGAGCCGCCGCCCGCCGACGGCACGCGAGCCTCAAGACACCGCACGATGAAGTAAGTGATGGTCCGGCGACTCAATCCGGACAAGGACTCTGAAGGGACCAATCGTCGCGCGGTCCACGGACAGCCGAACAGGTTGACGTAGTAAAGCTGACAAGACGGGTGGTCGTTGCTCGGGTTCCGCGCCCAGACGTAACCCGTGCTGGTCGCGAGCCATCGGCAGTCCATCATCGTTCTTATCAAGCAGCCAGTTGTTGTGACCCAATCCGATGTTATGGATTTCGAGCGTAGCGGCGTTTCCTAAGATTCGCGTCATCATCCTCTCTTCCGCGGAATTGCGAAAGGCGAAATTTGCCGAGACCGGTTTGGAGAGGTGAAGTTTCTTCGCGGCGGGGGCAACCAGCACATCGAGCGCGGCATTGCGCTTGCGATTTGAGTTGTGAATCCTGCGGGAAGAAGTTGTGCGTGGCGACGTGCAGAATGCGGGGCGCGGCCGCTTGCTTGACCGCGGATTCGGTCGCCTGCGCTCCGGTCAACGAATTCGCTTCGGGAAAGAGTATCTGGATCGAGCGCGCCTCTTGCGCCGTACCATTGAGCGGCGCGAAGTAAGATGCGCGGCGCGTGGACGACGACTCTTCACGTCCAGTAGGTGCGGTCGAGCGAGCGGTAGCCGACGGCTTCGGCGACGTGCGGAGTGAGGATGTCTTCCGTGCCGTCGAGATCGGCGACGGTGCGGCTGACCTTGAGGATGCGGTCGTAGGCGCGGGCCGACAGCCCCTGCCGCGCCATCGCGGATTCCAGCAGTCGCTCGCTCTCGGCGCTCAGCCGGCAGTGGCGGCGGATTTGACGCGGCAACATCTGCGCGTTCGAGAAAATGCCTTCGGCGCGCAGGCGCTCGTGCTGCCTCTCCCTCGCCTTGATCACGCGCTCGCGGATGAGCGTCGAACTCTCGCCCTCCGGCGCGTCGCCGCGGTCGGACAAATCCTTGAAGCGCACCGCGGGCACATCCACATGGATGTCGATGCGGTCTAAGAGCGGGCCTGAGATGCGCCCGACGTAGCGCTGAATTTGCAGCGGCGTGCAGCGACACTCGTGCGTCGGGTCGTTCCAAAAGCCGCATGGGCACGGGTTCATCGCGGTCGCCAGCATGAACGAAGCCGGGAAGGTGAGAGACATCGCGGCGCGACTGATCGTCACCTTCTGATCTTCGAGCGGCTGGCGCAAAACTTCGAGGACGCTGCGGTCGAACTCCGGCAACTCATCGAGAAACAGTACGCCGTGGTGCGCGAGGGACACTTCGCCGGGGCGGGGAATGGCCCCGCCGCCGATTAACCCGGCGTCGCTGATCGTGTGGTGCGGTGAGCGAAAAGGGCGCTCGGTTACGAGTCCGGCGCGACCTGTCAGTCCCGCGACCGAGTGAATTTTCGTCAGTTCGAGCGCCGCCTCGAATTCGAGCGGCGGCAGAATAGTCGGCAGCCGCTTCGCGAGCATCGTCTTGCCAGAGCCCGGCGGGCCGATCAGCAGAATGTTGTGCGCCCCAGCCGAAGCCACTTCCAACGCACGCTTCGCGGCTTGCTGGCCGCGCGCCTCGCGAAAGTCTACGCCGTAGTGTCCGTCCGCCGAAAACGTCTCGGTGAGATCGACTTGGAGCGGTGCGGGCGGGTGTGCCGTGCGGAGGGCCGAGACGAGTTCGACCGCGCCACGCAGATCGGCCACTCCGTAAACGCCGACGCCCGCGACGACTGCCGCTTCGGGTGCGTTCTCTTCCGGCAGGATGAGGAATCTGATCCCTGCGTCGCGGGCGCGGATGGCGATGGACAGCGCCCCTTTAACTGCGCGCACGCGCCCGTCGAGCGATAATTCCCCGACCGCGAGCATGTCCGTTAAATGTTCCGCGTCGCCCAGATCGCCGTTAGCGCCGAGAATGCCGAGCGCAATCGGCAGATCAAAGCTCGCGCCCTCTTTGCGCACATCGGCCGGCGCGAGATTGATCGTCGTCTTGTGAAACGGGAAGAAGAAAGCGCTGTTGTTGACGGCCGCCCGGATGCGCTCGCGCGACTCGCGGACGGCCGCGTCCGGCAAGCCTACGATCGTCACGGACGGAGAGGCGTCGGCCTCGCCGCGCGCGGGCGTCAGGTCAACTTCGATGTCTACGAGATCGGCGTCGATGCCGTACACGGCCGCCGACTGGGTGCGGAAGAGCATGGTGGTGAGGAGGGCGAGGAAGCTATGAATGATGAATGCGGAATGATGAATTAAAGAGGAGCTTTATTCATCATTCCGCACTCATCATTCATCATTTAGTTTGTTACCGTCTCCGTCGCGGAGCGGCCGCGCCGCTTGAGGAGGCAGACGCGGGGACTTTGATTTCCTGATTGGCTGAGAGTTTCGTGTCGGATGCGAAGCCGTTCAAGCGCGCGACCTCGTCGGCGGGCGCGTGATAGCGCGCGGCAATCTGCGCGATGGTCTCGCCGGCGCGGGCGCGCACGGTCTGGAGG